>CAJWTF010000131.1 GCA_913046825.1 uncultured Rickettsiales bacterium
GCCTGCCGACGGGCCGTCTTTCGGCGTCGCACCTTCTGGGACATGAACATGGATATCAATTTTCTCAAATGTCGTCGGCTTAATTCCAAAATCAGCAGCCCGGCTTTTGACGAACGTCTCAGCAGCTTGCACTGATTCCTGCATCACATCGCCAAGTTTACCGGTTTTTTGAATTTTTCCTTTGCCCGGCGTTTTCGCCGATTCGATCGTCAGCAACTCGCCACCAACTTCCGTCCAGGCCAAGCCGGTGACCACACCGACAATGTTTTCCTCCTCGGCCTCGCCGTAACGGTACTTTCGGATGCCCGCGTATTTTCCAAGATTACGGCTGGTGATGCGGACTTGCTCCACACCTTCCATCATCAAAATTTCCTTAATAGATTTGCGTGCGACATTAGCGATTTCACGCTCCAAGTTTCGAACGCCGGCCTCGCGGCTATAATAGCGAATCAACCCCCTCAGCGCGCCGTCGGAAATTGACCACTCCTTATCCTTAAGACCGTTTTCTTTTAATTGCTTTGGTAGCAAATGGCGTTTTGCAATCTCGATCTTCTCATCCTCGGTGTATCCGGATATACGAATAATTTCCATTCGATCAAGCAACGGTGCTGGCATCCGCAACGTGTTCGCAGTCGTTACAAACATCACATCGGACAGATCATAATCCACCTCAAGGTAATGATCGTTGAATGAGTTGTTTTGCTCGGGATCTAGCACCTCGAGGAGTGCCGAAGACGGGTCACCGCGCCAATCCGCCCCGAGTTTGTCTATCTCGTCCAACAAGAACAGAGGATTGGACGCCTTCGCCTTCTTCATTCCTTGGATCACTTTGCCAGGCATAGATCCTATATATGTCCGGCGATGCCCGCGCACTTCTGCTTCGTCGCGCACGCCGCCAAGCGACATCCGCACAAAATTACGACCGGTAGCACGCGCCATCGACTTACCAAGCGACGTCTTACCGACACCGGGAGGACCGACAAGGCAAAGGATCGGGCCTTTTACCTTGCGCATCCGTTGTTGGACCGCGAGATACTCGAGAATGCGTTCCTTAACCTTGTCGAGGCCGTAGTGATCTTCCTCCAACACCGCAAGTGCCGCGTGAAGATCCTTGCGAACCCGACTACGCTTTTTCCACGGAATCGCCAGTAGCCAATCCAAATAATTACGCACCACGGTCGATTCAGCCGACATTGGGCTCATAGATTTAAGCTTTTTAAGTTCAGCGTTGGCTTTTTCGCGCGCTTCCTTGGTGAGTTTCGTTTCCTTAATTCGGTCTTCTAGTTCAGCAACCTCGTCGCGCCCATCTTCGCTGTCGCCGAGTTCCTTCTGGATCGCCTTGAGCTGTTCGTTCAAGTAATATTCGCGCTGCGTCTTTTCCATCTGACGTTTAACGCGGCTGCGGATGCGTTTTTCCACCTGCATCACGCTGATCTCCCCTTCCATGAAGGAGTAGACCCGCTCCAAGCGATCAATAATACCTTCAGTTTCCAACAAATCTTGCTTGTCGGAAATCTTGAGCGAGAGATGCTGTGCTACTGTATCTGCCAATTTGCCCGGATCGTCGATTTGGTTAACCGAGATCAACACTTCGGACGGCACTTTTTTATTTAGTTTAATATATTGCTCGAATTCGGTGACGACGGCGCGGGTCAAAGCTTCAACCTCATCCGCCTGTGCCTCTAAGTCCGCAATTTCTTCTGCTTCTGCCTCGAAAAACGCTTCCTTATCCGTGAATCGGGCAATCTTGGCACGCCGGTTGCCCTCAACAAGGACCTTCACAGTCCCATCGGGAAGCTTCAATAATTGGAGAACTGTCGCGATCGTCCCCATCCGAAATATGTCTTCCGTGCCCGGATCGTCTTGCGCCGCATTTTTCTGCGTCACGAGTAAAATTTGCTTGTCGTCATTCATGACGTCTTCAAGCGCGAGAACCGACTTATCACGCCCTACAAACAGAGGGACGATCATGTGCGGAAATACAACAATATCTCGCAGTGGTAGGACAGGAAAAATCAGGTCGCCAGTGGGCTCAGACATAAGGACACCATTCTTTTCGTCAAATTGTCCCGCCAAGATTTAGCCAGCAGGAAGGTTCACTTTACTTGGGACTCTGAACCGCCCGCTTCAAGGGGGCGACAGGCGGCACGGTTCACGCACTCGTCTCGAGATCTTCTCGACGGTGCGCGTATATGTAAAGCGGCTCAGCTCGGCCTTCGACGACTTCGCGATTAATTACAATCTCTTCCGCGCCTTCCAATCCCGGCAACTCGTACATCGGGTCTAGCAAAATATTTTCCATGATGGAGCGTAATCCACGCGCCCCAGTCTTGCGGACAATTGCCTTTTGCGCAATTGCACGCAACGCATCCTCAGAAAATTCCAAATGCACGGTCTCCATATCGAAAAGACTTTGATATTGCTTGATCAAGGCGTTTCGAGGTTTGGTTAAAATTTCAACCAGGGCGTCCTCGTCCAAATCCGTTAGTGTCGCCAAGACTGGCAACCGGCCAACAAACTCGGGGATCAAACCAAATTTAAGCAGATCCTCCGGTTCAACATCGAGCAAGACATCGCCGATTTGTTGATCGTCCGGACCACGGACATCCGCCCCGAAACCAATCGAAGATCCCTTAAAACGCGATGAAATAATTTTTTCCAAACCAGAGAAAGCACCACCGCAAATAAATAAGATATTGGTCGTATCGACCTGCAGAAATTCCTGCTGAGGGTGTTTGCGGCCCCCTTGCGGCGGGACACTGGCAACCGTGCCTTCCATAATTTTCAGCAGCGCTTGCTGGACGCCTTCACCCGAGACATCACGCGTGATCGACGGATTGTCGGATTTACGGCTAATCTTATCGACTTCATCGATATAGACGATGCCGCGCTGGGCCCGCTCTACATTATAGTCCGCGGATTGAAGAAGCTTGAGGATGATATTCTCTACATCTTCGCCAACATAACCGGCTTCGGTCAGCGTGGTGGCATCCGCCATCGTAAATGGCACATCCAAAATCCGAGCCAAGGTTTGAGCCAGCAATGTCTTGCCACAACCTGTCGGCCCGACCAAAAGGATGTTCGATTTAGCCAGTTCAACTTCGCCGTTCTTCCCGCCGACACTCAATCGCTTATAGTGGTTGTGGACGGCAACGGAGAGCACTCGTTTCGCATGCGACTGACCAATGACATAATCGTCCAAAACTTGCCGGATTTCTTTCGGCGTGGGAACACCATCACTCGATTTCGAGACCGTCGCCTTATGGTCTTCCTTGATGATATCCATGCACAGTTCGACACATTCGTCGCAGATGAATACCGTGGGTCCGGCAATCAGCTTGCGCACCTCGTGCTGGCTCTTGCCACAAAATGAGCAGTAGAGCGTGTTCTTTGAGTCGCCTTTGCTGGACTTCGTCATAGGGTGGTTATCCGTTCGTTGCAGTCATAGGCAAACATGTTAGCCAAACAGACTCCGGGTAAACAAATACAAAAATGAGGCCACTAAATTAGTTAACGCTAGCTTAATCGTAGGCGCAATAAAATCCATCTAACCTGCGGAGTCGCACAAGACGCAGGTTTGGTGCCGAATTCACAAAGCTTATGCCAATCGAAGCCTGTTTGGGCCTCGTAACTCAAACTTTAGCTTTCAGAACCCGAATCGCCATCACTACCAATCGACTCGTCAGCGTCCGCTCGCGCCGTCTCGACTTTGTCAATCAAGCCGAACTCCATCGCCGCCTCCGCCGATAAGAAGTTATCACGCTCAAGCGCCCGCTCGATGGTCTCAAAGTCCTGTCCAGTATGTTTCATGTATATTTCGTTTAGCCGCTTGCGCAGGTCCAAAATTTCCCGGGCATGGATTTCAATATCCGTCGCCTGCCCCTGAAAACCGCCAGAGGGCTGATGCAGCATCACGCGGCTATTCGGTAAGCTATATCGCTTTCCCTTCGCGCCGGCCGCCAGCAACAAAGAACCCATTGATGCCGCCTGTCCCAGGCACACCGTCGACACATCAGGCTTGATGTACTGCATTGTATCGTAAATGGAGAGGCCCGAAGTCACGACACCACCGGGGGAGTTTATGTAGAGCGCAATATCTTTGCTTGGGTTCTCCGATTCCAAGAACAGCAACTGCGCGGAAATCACGCAAGCTACCGCATCGTTCACGGGTCCCGTTAGAAAGATGATTCGCTCTTTCAACAGGCGCGAATAGATATCGTAGGAGCGCTCGCCACGATTTGTCTGCTCGACAACCATGGGAATTAACGCATTCATTTGTACTTCGTCGTGCATCGTCATTGCAGGTAATCCGTTCCGTTCGAGCCAGCCCGATATCTCAACTATCTTCCGCGGGTGTATCACTGTCGTCCGCCGCTTTAGCTTTCTTCTTCGCAGCCGGTTTCTTCTTTTTAGGCGCTTTCTTTTTAGCTTCTTTCGGCGCTTCTTCCTCTGGATCAGCCATCAATTCTTCCGGTGTCACCGAACGATCAGTAACTTCGGCGATTTCCAAGATGAAATCGATTACCTTATCTTCAAAGATTGGCGCCCGCAGACCGGCCATCGCTTGTTGGTTCTGTTGGAAGTATTCCATTACCTGACGCTCTTGGCCGGGAAATTTGCGCACTTCCTGAAGCATGGCTTGATTTACTTCTTCCGCGCTGACTTCGATGTTGTTCGTGCGTCCGACTTCCGCAAGCAGGAGACCTAATCGCACGCGACGGCTCGCAATCTTACGGTATTCCTCGCGCAGCTCTTCCTCGGATTTATCTTTTTCTTCGTCATCAAGACGTTCTTCGCTCCGCGCTTGTTCGAATTGCTCCCATATGGACTCAACTTCGGTTTCGACCATGCCCGGCGGAATTTCAAAATCGTGACTCTCGTCCAATTGATCGAGCAATACCCGCTTCAACCGGTTACGCGAGAACATCGTATAGTTCTGCTCCAGTTGTTGGCGCGTACCATCCTTCAATTGATCGAGCGATTCCAGGCCAAGTGACTTGGCCAATTCGTCATCGATGGGAGTTTCTACGCGTTCACGGATTTCCTTGATATCGACTTCAAAAACCGCGTCCTTGCCCTTCAGATTCTCAGCTGCGTAATCTTCCGGGAATGAGACGTTAACCGTCACATGTTCCTCCGATTTTGCGCCAATCAACTGATCTTCAAATCCTGGTATGAAACGTTCCGAACCGAGGGTCAGCTGGAAATCTTCGGCTTTGCCACCTTCAAACTCCTCACCATCAATTGAACCGACAAAATTGATAACGACGATATCGTCCTTCCGCGCCTTGCGAGCTCGTTTAATGGGCTCGGAGCGGACCATTTCAGAAGCGATATTCGCCATCGATTTCTCGATTTCCTCGTCTGAAATATCGCAGGTCAAGCGTTGCAGTTTCAACGTCTTAAAGTCGACCGCCGTAATTTCGGGCATAACCTCGACCGCCATCGTATATTCGAGGTCTTCGGCATCCTCAAATTTCGTGACATCGATCTTCGGCTGTGTCGCCGGTGTCAGACTTTGATCGGTTATTGCCTGAGAAGACGATTCGACTACCGCGTCTTGAATGACATCACCAAGAACGGATTGCCCATATCGTTGGCGCAACAGTTTTGTTGGCACCTTCCCCTTACGAAATCCGGGGATCGTCACCTGTTGTCCAATTTCCGCGAGCTTGGAAAGCACGCGGTCTTCTATGTCAGCTGCCGGAATAACAATTGAATATTCGCGGCTCAAGCCTTCGTTCTTAGTTTCTGTAACCTGCATAAACGGCACCGATCGGGGTCAGTTGTGGCCTAATGTCGAATGCGCCCAGCTTTCTTTCGAAGCCTGGTGCGGGCGGAGGGACTCGAACCCCCACAGATTTCTCCACGTGGACCTAAACCACGCGCGTCTACCAATTCCGCCACGCCCGCAGAAATTGGTCTTCATCCGGGCGCATCGAGCGGCCTTGTATAAGAACACCCGTCGGGCCGGTCAAGCAAAGCATCATATTGAGGGAAAGAAGTGGCGAGTTCGATCGCGATTAGCCAACGGGAAAACGTTCACGGTAGGTATCCGTGAACGTTTCGAGCGCTAAGGTTCGCGGCCCCTCAAAATAGAATGTTGGGATCTGCCGCCGAGCCACGCTGACTTCAAAGCGAATATGAGGGATACCGTAACTATCAGTTCGCATCCCGATTACACGCGCTGTTTCAACTGATTTATCAGCATGTGTCCGATGGAACAGCGATCCACACTTCACAAACTCGACCTTGCGACCACGTTTAATGAACATGCTTAAGGCATCGCTCTTGCGATTACTCAACATTGTTGCACTGGTTTTCCCGTGCAATTTTAAGACACTCTGCGGCATTTCGTGCTCCCCGTGGCTCTTTGGCCACCTTGTATTAAATGCCATGTTTCAATCTCGCGCTTCTAGTACTATGGTATCGGGTCTTCAAAAAACGACTAACATTTGTAGAAGCCTTTATCTTACCGTCGCCCGTATACGCTTCATGATTCTCTTCGATCTTATCGAGTCTATACAAGTAATTGACCATAAGGCCATAGGAGCGTTCCATTCCGGGCTCTGTCGCATTACCCATCCAGCAGAGCCTTTCGACAAGCGCGCCGTTGGTCAGATGGAAATGCCCCACCGGGTCTAACGCGCGTCCGCCTCGGCCTTTCTCCTTCAGAAGATAACGGGTGCAAAGACGCATCAATACCGGCTCGACAGCGTCGCAAATCGCCTCTTCATCTAACCAGTTCGCGGTTGCGAGAATTACTTGTAACGGGTTCCCCGCTTCCTCCGTTATCGATGCGGCTTCACGCAAGTTTGAAATTTCATTATCAGAAAGCAATTTTTCCTCACCGGATAATGATTCATCCAGCCAATTACGAAATCCTGGAATCGGCGACAGGGTTGAAAACGTTTTTAAACCATGGAATTCACCCTGCAGGACATCGACCACGCGTTTAATTAAGAACCCACCGAAACTGATCCCGGCCAAACCTTTTTGCGCGTTCGAGATTGAATAGAAAATGGCGGTGTCCGCATCGTTCGGATCAATCACCGGCGCATCCTTATCCAACAATTCTTGAACGTTTCCAGCCAAACCGTTCACCAACGCGACTTCAACGAATATCAATGGCTCTTCCGGCATCCTCGGGTGGAAGAACGCGAAGCAACGTCGATCGGAATCGAGACGGTTTTTCAGGTCGTCCCAACTTTGAATTTCGTGAACCGCCTCATATGCGATCAATTTTTCCAAGAGACTGGCTGGTGAATCCCAACCTATACGTTGCAGTACGAGAAACCCGATATCAAACCAAGAGGTCAATAATTGGCGTAGGTCATTATCTAGGGACCGGAAGGCAGCGCTTTTCCGCGTCAAACGAGTAAGGTCGGCACGCAGATCAACGAGAAATTTCACACCTTCTGGCAAGCCATTAAATTGCATTAATAGTTTAATTCTTCCTGGCTCTAAAGAACGGCGTAAATCAGCGTAGCTAGTCGCACGCTCATGAGGTTTTGCTTCTTGAAGTGCGGTCAGTTCATAATTGACGGCCTCCTCATCGATACCGAAATCTTCGGCCAATACTTTGAGAAATCGCTCACGCCCTTTGCGATCGAGTTCGAGATATGTCTGCCCAAGCGTGGCCGCACGACTGCGTGCTGAAACTTCCCCGCCGCGTGCCTCCAGACAAGATTGCATTTGCTCGCGAAGGTGGTCGATATCGCCCCTCAACGACAAATCGGGTTTCATATTCCTCGAGATCGAAACTGTAATATCGCGCCATGCGCCCCTGAGACGTTGGAGGAGTGTTGCCGCTTCAGTCATTAGGATGCTCGTTCCTTCTCTTTTAAAGACCTTAGAACACTAGGAATTGCGTCCGGTAGATCTTCAGCAATTAACCCAGGTCCTATCTCCTGGGCCGCTTCACCATGTAACCAAGCAGAGATACTTCCAGCTTCAAACGCATCAAGACCTTGAGACATAAGACCGGTCGCTAATCCGGCTAACACATCGCCGGCACCAGCAGTCGCTAGATCGGCGGGGGCATTATCATTCACCACCACGCGGCCATCCGGCGCCGCTAGAACCGTATCCGCACCTTTTAGAAGCACCGTCGCACCGCTCCGCCGTGCAGCCGCGCGCACTCGCGAAACCTTGTCCCCATCAACTTCGAACAAGCGATCGAACTCTCCCTTATGCGGTGTCATTAAACAGGGACTTTTAACACCGGAAAACAATAAATCTCGCGTCTCTTCAAAGACACTCAGCGCATCGGCATCTAGAACCAAAGGCAACCCTTGGCGCAATACAGCAAGGGTTTTCTCCCGCGTCGCCACGTTCACGCCACTTCCGGGGCCAATCAGACAAACAGAAACTCTGGGATCCTCAATCAATTCCCGAAACGTACCCGTGTCTCGAACCGAACGAATTATAGCCCCCGGCAGGCTCAGTTTGTATATAGTCGTCGCTTCCGGCGGTACTGCCGCTGTTACGATCCCTGCCCCGGCCCGCATAGCGCTATGTACCGCTAACCTTGCGGCGCCGGTCATGTCGGCACCGCCCACGACGATGGCATGCCCGCGCGAATATTTGTGATCGTTGAAACTAGGCCACGGAAATCCTGTTCCCCACACATCCGGCGCGTTGCGCCAATGCGTCGGAGAAATTTCATCCAAGACGGATTCGGGAATACCGATATCAACAAGCTGAACATCACCGCAATACTCCCGCCCCGGAAATAAAAGATGCCCCGGTTTTAGCCGAAAGAACGTTACGGTTTTATTGGCTTTATGGGCAGTTCCCATAATTTCGCCGGTATTGCCGTGAACGCCACTTGGAACATCGACAGCGATACAAAAACGGTTGCCAATCGCTTCGATTGTCTCCCGCGCTACACCGTAGAGATCCCTTGTTAGTCCGGCCCCGAATATAGCGTCGATTACACAATCAGCATTCTTCAAGATATCCAGAGACAGTGTTTCCGTTACGCCGTTCCACTTATCGGCATTTTTCCTCGCATCACCTCTCAGACCATCAACCGATCCCAATAAACCGAGTCGAACCTGCTTCCCAGCATCGCGAAGATACCGTGCCGCCACGAAACCATCGCCACCGTTATTCCCCGGTCCGCACAAGACGGCGATGCGTTCAAATCCGCTTTGCAATGCCGTATCCGCGACTGCCTTTCCCGCGACTTCCATCAACGCTACTCCGGAAACGCCGGCGGCGATCGCCATGGCATCGGCACGCGCCATTTCTTCCACAGTGAGGAGGCTGTTAAGGCCATGTTCGTTCATTTTTTCTCTGCCTATCCGATTGATCCATGACAATCAAACGCAAGGTACGCAAATGAAATTGACGCCGATATAGTACCAAAAACGACGGTCAACGTTGATGCGAGCAATGCCAGGCCAAAGGAATAAGCCCTACTGCCTCGATTTGTATGCGCCGACGCGATAGTGGTTACATTTGCCACATTTTTCGCTCTCTCGCGGTCGTTTCCCGTCACATTATCACTAGAGCCGATTGACCCCAACATAATCGAGCAGTAATTCAATTGCCGCATAGCCCAACCGAATTTGAAAAACGCATAGATAAACACAGCTATGAGCGTCAGTAGCTTTACTTCCCATAATTCCCAACTTGCGGAGATCGAAAAAGGAAAGTCATGTAGCAATTTAATAGCTTTATCTGTTGCGCCCAAGACAGCGATTAATCCCGCCAACACAAGAATTGAGGTGGACGCGAAAAACGATGCGCTACGACCAAGGCTGCGCATAATCTAAATGTCGACCATTCTGTTGTCGCGGGTCAACATTTGCCCCATCCAAGTCTGCCGACGATCCGCCATTATGGAAACAAGATTTATTCTTACGGCGGACAAATTTTCCGAATGGCGGCTGCATCCATCCCTAAAGAGAAAACATGCAGCTATCACGAGTTAACCATATTGCGAAAAGTCAACCAAGCTGTTGCTCTCACAAGTCATCAGAATATTAACGTTGATCGCACTATGACGCGCGCTAGGTCCCGAAACAACAATGGCCGAATTCGGTCCAAATGCAGTCATAATCGAACATCTGGATTGAAAGGCTCCACAATGCTTGAATGTGTTTATGGAGGATGCGACACGCGAATCGCTAAAGATTTTTTCTGACGATTTAACAGCGATTGTCGGTGAAGGCTTAGCGCGCTCGATCATCAATTATGCACAACGACCAAGCGAACTTGAGGCGGTTCTTTTCAAAGACAGACGGGCTCGCCAGCTTGGAGGAGGAAACAAAGAATGCGGTCATCGACCTTCTCGAGCATTACCTTAAAAGTTAGAACGGCACTTATCCCTGTAATATTAACGTTCGTTTTTTTGATGGACTTACAAACCCTCTCCGCCGACAGCGCAACGTCATTTGAAGCGCTCAACGGTGACATTATCTGTGTTGGCAAAACCACTTATTGCCTTAAAGGCATCGATACGCCGAAAATCGGGTGGTTTTGCAAACATGGTAACGGTCGCGATTACAATTGCGGCCATATCGCCAAAAACGCACTCACGGATTTTACCGTCGGCTCAAACGTTAAATGCAGCGCCGGCATAAAACAAAGACCCTGTTTGATTGGTTCCTGCGAAGCTGGCGGTTTCGATCTGTCACAGAATATGGTCCATACAAGCTGGACAAGCTGGGCGCTTAGTACGGAACCGCGTTTC
>CAJWTF010000132.1 GCA_913046825.1 uncultured Rickettsiales bacterium
CGTCAGTGCGCTCGGCGGGTCAGTCGACGGGTTGTTGACGGCATACGCGGTTTTGGACGAAGACGGTTTGGTCTTGACGCCATCCCACCTCAGCGATACCGAAGCCGTAACGCTCCCCTGCGCCGCTGTCACCGCGTGGCATAGTCTGGTCGAGGTCGGAGGACCCGGTACCATGGAACGGTCGATCACCGCGACCCGGATTGCCGGCACGATCGGAGTCATCGGTACATTGCCCCAAGGTAGCGTCAACCCGATGAGTTTCATGCAAAAGGACTACGTGTCCGAGGAATCTATGTTGGCCACCGCAATATGTTTGAGGATATGAACCGCGCTATAGCTCAGCATGAGTTGCGGCCCGTTATCGACCGGACTTTCGCAATGGAGGATGCAAGAGACGCGTTCCATTACATGGCAACGGGCCATCATTTCGGAAAAATTGTCATCGCACTTTAATGCCGAATGGGTAGTTGCCGACGAGGTGTGTCGTGACTATTTTGCGCGGGTCACTTCTTGGGACACACAATGACGGATACACGCCTCGGACTGGTCTTGCTTTCCGGCGGACTTGATTCAACCACCGCAGCCACATGGGCTCTCGATAAGGGTATGAAGGTTTCGGCCGTGAGCTTCGACTACGGTCAAACTCATCGTAAGGAATTAGGCGCCGCGACGGCGGTCGCTGCGCGCCTCGGGCTGTCCCACAGCATTGTAGATGTCTCGTTCTATCGCGATTTAGCTGCGCATTCGTCGCTGACTCAACCACAAACTCTGTCAATGCCAAGCGACCGTAGCGCCGCCGAAATAGCCAACGGCATTCCGTCAACCTACGTGCCGTTACGTAACACCTTTTTCCTAACCATGGCCGCCGCTTGGTTAGAAAGTAAGGCTTTGGCGGAAATAGAAATCAACGGTGTCGACGCATCCAGTTTGGAAGCGACCTTGGTTATCGCGGCCAACGCCATCGACTATAGCGGTTACCCTGATTGCCGACCGGAATTCTACACGGCAATTACGGAAAGCCTGCGTCTCGGTAGCAAGCTCGGCACGCAATACGGCGTCCCGTTAACAATCGCCACCCCTCTTATCGACAAATCAAAAGCCGACATTGTTCGGCTAGCAGGTAATTTGGGTGCACCGATTGATGAGACGTGGAGCTGCTATGCCGCTGGCAATACACCTTGTGGCCATTGCGATTCATGTCTCCTTCGCGCGAGAGGTTTTGCGGAAGCAGGGGTTCACGACCCCGCACTCATCAGCACACAAAAATAACGTGGTTATAGAGTAATATAGTCGCACCCCACATTTCGCCTTGCGGGCTCAGCCTCCCTCGCCAATATCAAACTGGTGTTTCGGACATTTGAACTACCGATGAGGAAGCCATGAAGAAGTTAAGTATCGCCGCCACCACATTTATCGCGCTTGCCTTGGCCTCCGGTACCGCTGGCGCCGCGGATGCTAAAAAAGGCAAGAAGGTCTTCAATAAATGCAAGGCCTGCCACGCGATGAAAGCTGGAAAGAACAAGTTGGGCCCTTCGCTGCATGGCATCATTGGCCGGAAAGCCGCCAGTGTACCTAAATTCAGGTATTCGAAGGCAATGAAAGCTTCGGGCCTGACTTGGGATGACGAAACGCTTCGGAAATTCCTTGAAAAGCCGAAAAAACTCGTCAAAGGCACCCGCATGTCGTTTGCCGGAATTAAGAAACAAAAGCAGATGGACAATCTGATGGCTTATCTCAAGGAAGCGTCTAAATAGTTTAGGGAATAGAGGCTATGGCGAATATCGGACCAGATAGGTCGCAAAACTGGACGCTCCGCAAACCCACGGCTTCTGGACAAAAGGGCGCTGTGGCCAGTCAAAACGCCATTGCCGCGGAAATAGGCGCGGCCGTACTACGCGATGGTGGAAATGCGATCGACGCGGCGATAGCAACATCGTTCGCGATCTCAGTCGTTGAGCCATGGATGAGCGGTCTTGGCGGCGGCGGTTACATGCTCGTCTATCTCGCCAAAGAAAAGCGCGTTCGTGTCATCGATTTCGGCATGATCGCACCGAAACGTTTGGACCCCGCCGACTACCCTTTGGTCCAAGGCGACGGTGCCGGGGATCTGTTCCAATGGCCTGCCGTACTCGACGACCGTAACGTATACGGCTATCAATCTATTGCTGTGCCGACACAGGTTGCAGGAATTGCCTTGGCACACGAACGTTTCGCCACTAAATCCTGGGCTGATCTGATCGCACCGGCTGCCGATTTAGCTGCGGGTGGTCTGCCGCTGAATTGGTTCACAACCCTGCGGATCAGTGGCGCCGCTCAAGACCTCCGCGAATTTCCAACGTCGAGTGATATCTATCTGGATGACGGATTGCCGCCGGTTGCGACGCAAGGGAAACCGCCACCACAGCGCTCTATGGGCAACCTCTCAGCAACGCTCCTGCGCTTGGCTAAAGCGGGCCCGCGCGATTTTTACGAAGGTGAAATCTCCGAGCAACTGCTTGCGGACGCCTCCGCGGGCGGCAGTAAAATGGATGCAAACGACCTTGCTTCTTTCGAAGCGGTCGAGCGCGATCCGATCGAAATGGATTATCGAGGTGCCACAGTATTCGCGGCACCGGGCCTCACCGCTGGTCCCACCATGTTCGACACGCTTGCGCGGATCGACGGCAAGATCATGGCAAATGATGGGACACCCACGGCAGGGTCCTTCGGCAAATACGCCGCAGCATTGAATGCCGCCTATAAGACGCGTCTCGCGACCATGGGCGACGCCGACGACAGCCGCGACCCAGCCTGTACCACGCACCTCACTACCATCGACGGTGAGGGTAATATGGTGACGCTGACGCAGACCTTGTTGAGTGCTTTTGGCAGTAAGGTTGTGTTCCCGGAAACCGGCATATTGATGAACAACGGCATCATGTGGTTCGACACTCGCCCAGGTGGCCCGAACTCGCTCGGAGGCGGTAAACGCCCGCTCTGTAATATGTGCCCGGCTATTGTCAGCCGAGAAGATGGATTTAATTTTGCCATCGGCGCTTCGGGTGGCCGGCGGATTATGCCGGCCGTAATGCAGAATATCTCCTTGATGGTCGATTGCGGTTTAAGCCTGTCGGACGCCATTCATCATCCTCGCATCGATGTGAGTGGCGGCGAAATCGCGAATGTTGATATCCGCTTGTCGCAGGATGTTGTTAGCGCGGTCGAGGCGATACTACCCGTCGTACCCGTAGAAGACTCGGTCTTTCCAAGTAACTTCGCCTGCCCCAATGGCGTTGCGGACGATACGGACACTGGCACAAAAGTCGCGCAGTCATATCCGATGTTTCCGATGTCGGGCTCAGTCAGCGCTTAACATATGCTCGGTATAACCGGTAATTCGATGACGGACGCTCGTGCCGCTTCGAGGAAGAACGTCAGGTCTTTTGGCCGCCCGCCAGGAATACGTGAGAACTGATCCCGATCCGCCACCGACACAGCAATCCGTATGGCATGTCCCTTCCGGAACAACCAAAACGTTGGGACCAGATCAAAGCAGAGTTTGGTGACCTCGGCCGGCGTCAAAAGCTCTGCATCTGACTGACTGAGACTGCGATACGGCCCCACCACTCTCTAGGTTCCACGGCGCTTCCGACATACGCCGATGTATGGCGCGCAAGACACCTTCCGTCACATAACGATACTGGCCGTCGGGTGCCACAACTTCCATACATACGCAGAACGCACCGTCCTTTTCGCTCGACGCCACATACAACGTAATAATCGGGTGACCCGTCACCTCAGTATCTCCGGATAACGGCGCCAACGTATAGGTGAGCATTACCGCGTCCCGGCCATGCCAATCGGCATAATACGACTCAACTCCAATGGCAGCTGCCCGTTCGTAGCGGGTTTGCGCTCCGGTTCCGATGGAAAAATCTGCGCTTTAAGTGTCGCTGGCCGATGCTATGTCCGGGCTTAGCCGAAATAGTTTGGCACCGTTGGCAAAATAATAGTGATGCGGTTCTGCCTCGAGCAGAGGCCAGCTAGCAGCGGCCTTCCATTGCTCTTCGACCATGGTGAAATAATGCACCAGTGCTTCCTCGCCGAATCCGACCTCTTCCCCTTTCAGGTACTGGTCAAAAAATCAGAGATAGGCCCCCATCTTTTCGAACTCCTTTAATTCCGCCGTGCGAAACGGACTGACATTGGTACGCGCCCCGTGATCCCACGGCCCTGAAAGCAGATGCTTGCGCTCAACCGGCAGAGATAAGAACCGCCGTGTTGCCGCATTTGCGAAGTACACCGCATCCATCCAACCGGAGACGCTGTAATATGCCACATCTGGATTGATCGTATCGGCATAGTAGACAGGACCAATCATCGGCGCGGTAAAGTCAGGATCATAGGACGGACCGTCGTCGCGATAGGCAAATTCGCGAATGAACTGCGTCGTGTCGACATTAGCCGCGTGTTCCGCCGACGCGTGCGCCAGCAACACACCGTCCGGATCCTCATCCACCGGCGCCGGATCCGCATAGGCCGGATCGGCAAAATAAGAATAATTTTTAAGCTTTTCCTAATCGGCAAGATCCTGCGCTTCCATCAAAGCTTTATACTTGGGCCCGAGAAAGGAGACATGCAAACCGTTCGGATTGAAATGGTCCGCAAAGGTATCCCAGACTGCAAAACTCGGGGTGACGGCTTTGACCGCGGGATGCCCAGACGTCGCTAGGAAGTCGGCCACCGCACCAACATAGGATATATCCGTCGACCCGATGGACCCATTCGACCAGGGTTGGACCACTATCCAATCGGCAATCTCTGCATAGTCCAAACGTTCCTTCGGGGATCTGAAACCATCACGGGTTCCAAATGAGGCGCCCGAACCCCGCACGTCGACAACAACGACCGCATAGCCATGCTGCGTAAAGAAGTCGCGAATATGGCCGGCGTTGGGGCTCTCTTCGGTCTCCGCCGTCGCCTAAGACGTCAACTTGAAGCGTCGGTAATACGGCGTAAATATAGCAATTGTAGGTAACGGTGTCTCCAACCGGCCTCTGCCGGCACAAAGATGTCGCCCGCGATCCGTACGCCATCGCGCATGGTGAGATAACAAGACCGGCGCAAACGCTCATCACTATAGGAATTTTGCCGGGTCGCGAGGTAATCATGTGGCGTCGTCGAACATGCACCTGAATCGCGCGAACTATCGGTCATTCAGCTATATCGACTTCGCGGTAAAACCGCCGGGCACCTGGGTGCAGAGGTATACTGACACCCTGTAGCGCCGTCGACATCCGGATCAGTTTGCCTTTCGAATGCCCCTCATTGAGGAGTTTCCGCGACTTCTCATTCCAGATTGCCTTGGTGATCTGATAGATCAATTCCTCGTCGGCGGCTTCCGGGACAATCCAAAGCGCGTTGACGCTGATCGTGGGAATCGGATCGGCATTTCCATAGACATCCGAAGGGATGGTGTCACGGCTAAAAAATTTATACTTCGCGAGAAGCTGCTCGATCGGCTTTCCGATAAGCGGCAGAATTTGCGCGTCAGATTTTCCGAATGCTAGCTGCACGGACGCCATGGGATATCCAGCGACTGCGATAAAGGCATCCAGCTTCCCTGCAGCGAGTCTAAGTGCGGCGGATTCACTGTTAAGATACTGCACTTTCAAATCGCGCCTTTCGCGCAATCCAAACGCATTCAAGATTAACCGCGCATCCGCCAGTGCACCGGACCCTTTTTCATTCAACGATACCCGCCGCCCCTTTAGATCCCGCATCGATTTCACGCCTGTCTTCGTGCGGACCACGACGTGGACACTTTCAGGATAGAGATTGGCAATTGCGCGGATTGTCTTACGCGGTTCTTTCTTTCGATAGGTGCCGGTACCCGTATAAGCCCAATAGGCGATGTCGGACTGAACAAAACCCGAGTCCAACCGGCCCTTTGCCACGGCTTCAACATTGGCGACCGAACCGCCCGAAGTTTGCGCAATAGCGACCAGGCCTTGCACACCGCAGCTCCCCCCCTCGTCACAGGAGCGCGATCCGGGCGGACTGCTGATGGCGCTCGCGATGATTCCACCGATGGGATAATAGGTACCGCCAATCCCGCCGGTTCCGATGCGAAAAAACCGTGCATCCTGCGCCTTCACCGCGACCGTCACCGAAAATACAGTGACTATTGTCAGGGCGGTGCAACGAAGGACGTTCGGCATGACGAACACGGGTGCAACCTCGGTAAGGAACAGCTAAATCTCTTGTACCGCTAGCGACCTATAGGTGCAAACAATGACCGCCTGGAAACACAATCATGTGACGCTTCCGAACCTGAAAATGCATTACGTGCGTGAAGGCGACGGTGCGCCGCTCCTCCTTCTACATGGATGGCCAGAATTCTGGTATACGTGGCGGAAGAACATACCGATCCTCGCGGAGAGATTCGATGTCATTGCGCCGGATTTTCGCGGCTTCGGAGAAAGTGAAAATCCCGAGGCAATTCCAGATGTCGGCGACTATGCGGAAGATATCGTGCAATTCATTGACGCGCTCGGCCTTGCGAAAGTGGGTTTGGTCGGACACGATGTCGGTGCCTTCGTCATGCAAGACATCGCTCGCCGAATTCCGGATCGTATCAACGGCCTATTTTTCTTCAACTGCCCTCATCCCGGCATCGGAACACGCTGGCTCGATGGCGGTCACTACAAGGAGCTGTGGTACCAAGCATTCCATCAATTGGATTGGTCCGCCGAACTCGTCGGCCAAAGCCGAGATACCTGCCGGGTCTACTTCCGGCATTTCCTGAATCACTGGGCACATGCGGACGGCCAGTTCGATAAAGACCTTGAAGCCTGGGTAGATAACTTCATGACGCCCGGCAACTTGCACGGAGGATTCAATTGGTACCGAGCTGTGGCCGATTACCGCCAAAAAATCATTGATGAGGGTGTACCATCTCTCGCCCCTATTCAAATACCTACCTATGTTTTATGGGGTGAAAGCGACACGGTCCTTCGGCCCGAATGGTCAGACGGAATCGAGGAGTATTTTCCCAATATCACTTTAGAGATCGCCAAGGACGCCGGGCATTTTGTGCATTACGAAAGCCCTTCACTTGCAAACGAGCGAATTATGGCATTCTTCTCTGGATAACGGATCAAGTCTTCCAACTAAGAACATTCGCGAAATTTCATGCAAGAAACTCCCCCACTAAACGCGTTCATCTTCGATCTCGGCAAAGTCATCGTCGACTGGAACCCGGGCTATCTTCTGCACGAGATCGCACCCGACGAAACACAGCTAAAGTTCCTCGTGGAAGAAGTCCTGGACTTGGAGTGGTTTCGCGCCGTCGATGCGGGCTACCCGCTCTCGAAGGCCATCGCGGAACGAAGTCAAATTTATCCCGAATATGCCGACGCCATGCAACTCTATGTGGACCGGTGGCCGGAAACGATCCGCGGGTTCTTCGAAGGCACGCTTGAGATCGTGCGAGAACTGCACGCATCCGGTGTCCCGCTATTCGTCCTTTCGAATTGGGCTGGCGAGACCTGGGCGCGCGTGGAACAGGATTTTGCATTTTTGGAATTCTTTGACGATATCATTATCTCCGGCCATGTCGGTATGGCCAAACCCGACACCGCCATCTTCGAGATGGCCCGTGACCGGTTCAACGTCGATCCCGCAACGACATTATTCATCGACGACGGTCTCAAAAATGTGGACGCGGCAAAGGGTGTTGGTTTTCAAGCCGTACTTTTCGATACACCAGACAAACTACGCCAAGATTTAATAGATCTTCGCGTCTTCGCGAGCTAACTCTCGCCTAAAATCTCGTCGTTGTGCTCGCCAAGTTGCGGGGCCGGACGTTGAATGCGTGGAGGTGTCTTCGACATTTTTACGGGAAACCCAGTCATTCGGATTATACCGCTGTCGCCGTGGTCCACATCCAAGACCATTTCCGTCGCGCGCACTTGCGGGTCGGCGAAAACTTCTTCGAGCCCCATAACTCGACCACAGGGGCAACCCGCGCCGTTGATCACGTCGATCCAGTGATCAACGCTTTCTTTCTCTGTCTCTAGGTCGATTATCTCCAACAGCTCAACCCGATTGCGCATCCGGTCCGCGTTGGTCCGAAATCGGTCATCCTCCATCAAATGACCAAGCCCTACCGCATCCAGGAAACGAATAGCGTAAGTCTCGTTCGAAGGTGCAACCGCAATGGCACCGTTCTTCGCCTTGAACATGCCGTAAGGCGCAACAATAGCATGATTATTTCCGCTACGCGCCGGGGGTTTGCCAGTCGCGAAATACTCTGCCGAGAGAAACGCCATCATCGAAATGAGGCTATTGTTGAGGCTGGCTTCAATATACTGCCCCTCCCCTGTACGATAGAGGGCGGCAAGCGCCGTCACTACACCAAAGGCGCAATACAATCCTGCGATCAAATCCGCCATCGGAGGAGCAGCGCGCATCGGCTCCCCTTCAATCTCGCCAGTTAGACTCATGAACCCGCTCATCGCCTGCGCGATGAAGTCGAAGGACGGTCGATTGACATAGGGTCCGGTAGAGCCGTAACCGTTAACGCTGCCGACGATCAGCTTCGGGTTGAGTTGCTTTAATCGCGCTTCGTCAAAGCCCATCTTCGCCAATACGCCGGGGCGAAAATTCTCCACGAGTACGTCCGCGCTCTCCAACAGCGCCGCGAGCTTTGCCTTTCCTTCATCGGTGTAGAGATCGAGTGTGACGGATTTTTTGTTCCGATTGAATTGGGCGAAATACCAGCTCATGCCGTCCTTGATCACGCCCTGCGTTCTGATGGCGTCACCCCCGCTCGGACTTTCGATCTTGATTACTTCGGCGCCCATATCGGCCAACAACATTGTGCAGAATGGCCCGGCCAGAATGCGCGTGAGATCTATCACCCGAATGCCTGTCAGGGCACCCTCGGGCACAGCGCTCGTTTCGCTCATGATTTAATCCGGCTAGCCTTTCGCCGTGGCAACATCACCCATCTCATGGAGATCGAGCCGCAGTCCCGCTTTCATGACTTGGCCAGGCAACCCCCGCCCCACGGTTTCTTCCACATCGCAGGCCAATTCTACCATCTGGCGGATATCGATCCCAGTCTCGATGCCCATCTCATCCAGCATATAGACCAAGTCTTCGGAGCAAATGTTGCCCGTCGCTTTCGGCGCAAAGGGACACCCGCCGATCCCGGCAAAGGATGCGTCGTATTTCTCGATCCCTTCGTCTAGTCCGGCAACGACATTCACGAGACCGATGCCACGTGTGTTGTGGAAATGTAGCGCGATATCCAACTCCGGCACCGCGTCCTGCAAGGTGCGCACGAACTTGGTGACAATCGGCGGCGTCGCCATACCGGTCGTATCGCCGAGGCCAACGCCCTTGAACCCATAATCGCGATACCGCTTGGCGATCTTCACGATAGTATCGAGCGAGACGTCGCCTTCAAACGGGCAACCAAATCCGGTAGCGATAGCGCCCTGGACCGGAATTCCGGCGGCATCCGCGATCTCCGCCACGCGCTCGAAACCGTCCAGAGATTCATCAATCGAGCGATTAACATTCTTCTGATTGTGACTTTCCGAAGCCGACATAAAGACGATCATCTCGTCAACCTTCGCTTCAACGGCGCGAATCGCCCCATGGGCGTTCGGCACCAACGCCGCGAGCGTACACGGCTTGGAACGATTTATACCCTCGAAAACCTCGACCACATCGGACAATTGAGGAATAGCTTTCGGGGAGACGAATGACGAGAACTCGATCCGCGGCACACCCGCCGCGATTAGTGAGTTCACGAACCGAATTTTCGCATCGGTTGGAATGAAATTCAGTTCCGCCTGCAACCCGTCGCGCGGGCCAACTTCGGTAATCTCAACTTTTGTAGGTCTCGCCATTTCCGCCTCCATCAAACGCCTGTACAACAGAGGTTTGCTTGCCATGACGTAGTTTCAAGCGCAAGCAGTTGAAAGAATGGGTGACATGTTTTGAATTTAAGGTTCTGGCCCTATCTCCGTAAAAAACCAAATTCGGATTTATAGAATATGATCATTGGTCTGACCGGCGGCATCGCGTCGGGAAAGTCGACGGCGGCTCGGCATTTATCAGAAAATGGTGCTTTTGTGATGGACGGAGATGTCCTTGGTCACCGGGCATACGAACCCAATACTGCGGCTTTCGCGCAAATCACCGAGACATTCGGCAGCGAAGTTGTTGGGGCCGACGGGCAGATCGACCGCAAAGCGCTGGGGGGTAAAGTCTTTGGCAATCCAAATGCCCTCAAGCAATTGACCGATATCCTTTACCCGGAAATTCGCCGTATGTTCAGTGAGTGGATAGAGACGACACAAGCCGACAATCCGAATGCCCTACTCGTCATGGACGCGGCGGTTCTACTGGAGGCCGGTTGGGAAGACCTCGCCGACGAAACCTGGGTCATCATTGTCGATCCGAATACAGCCGTTTCCCGCGCTGTGGCGCGTGACGGCCTCGATGAAGCCGCCGTAAGCAAACGCATCGCCTCGCAACTTTCAAATGACGAGCGGAGTGCCCGTGCCGATGTCGTTATCGACAACT
>CAJWTF010000133.1 GCA_913046825.1 uncultured Rickettsiales bacterium
GGCAATAACAGCGTAGTAACTGAGAACCAACGTAACGCCGAATATAAAATGTCAACCAAAATAGCGCTAATACCCGCGGCAATCGGCATTTTTGAACGCGCTCACCGCGTCACCTTGCGCACGACGGCCTAGGGATAGTTCGGCGATAAGGAGCGGAAGGCTGACAAGAACAATGCAGGCCATGAAAATAATTAGGAAGGCAGCGCTGCCATTTTTCCCGGCGACATCGTAGTGTTGCCAAATGTTGCCGATCCCGACAGCGGCACCGATGGTGGAAAACACAAACCTCTGCGCGATCCCCATTGTTCCCGGTCACTCATTCCACGCGTTCTCTTACAATACTCCAAATGTATATCCATCTCTCGAAGTGTATTTGCATTGTGGTTGATCAAAGAGTGGCGGCGCGTTGTCGCATGTGTCTGTCGCGTGGGGACGTATTAAGCAACAATATAAAACTTTGAGCTTCAGAGGCGGACAATGGATTTCGATTTTTCGATAGAGCACAAGCAACTACGCGATACCGTGCGACGACACGCAGAGGATGATATGCGCCCACATGTCTCCGAGGCCGATGACACGGAGCGGTTGCCAAAGGAGTTATTCGCGCGCTGGGGAGAACTCGGGCTGATCGGTGCACGTTATCCGGAAGCCGATGGGGGCATTGGAATGGATAAAATTTCTGATTGCATCGTGCGCGAGGAATTGGGCCGGATCAGCCAAGCGTTTTGCGCGGCGTTCTCGGCGCATAGTCATCTTGGCATCTGGCCGATTTGGCGGACTGGGACGGACGCGCAGAAGGAACGGTTTTTTAAGCCCGCGCTTCGAGGAGAGAAAGTTGCCTGCTTCGGTCTCAGCGAACCTGATGGTGGCTCCAACATTCGGGCGATGAAGACCCGGGCCGAGAAAATCGAGGGTGGCTATAAGATCAACGGCAGCAAGCTCTATATCACCAATGCGCCGATGGCTGATTTTATGATGCTGGCAGCCCGGACTGCGCCGGAAATTAAACCCTCGGCGATCAGTTTGTTTATCGTGGAGCTGCCGAACCCGGCGGTTGATATCAGCCATTTGAAGAAGGAAGGGCTGAAAGGTTCCGAGACCGGCTTGCTGTATATCGAGGACCTATTCGTGCCCGACGATTGTTTGCTGGGGCACGCGGAAGGTACTTATCCGATCATCCTGGAATCGCTGACGGAGAACCGGGTGGGGGTTTCGGCCTCCGTATTGGGCGTGGCTAAGGGCGCGTATGAAGAAGCGCTGGAATATGCGCGAACACGCATTGTCGCCGGAAAGCTGATCCTGGAATATCAGGCAGTCGCCCACCGGCTGGCGGATATGGCGACGGATATCGAAGCTGCCCATTGGATGGTTTATCGTGGCGCGTGGCAGGTCGACGAAGGTGGGATCGATCACGAGACCGCGGCGAAAATAAAACTCTTCGTCAGCGAGGCGGCGTACCGCGTGACGGAACAGGCGATCCGGGTGCTCGGCGGTGCCGGCATGATGCGGGAATACAACGTCGGACGGCATCACCGGGACGCCATGGTTTATTTGTTCGGGGAAGGGACATCGGACATTCAACGCAACCTGATTTCGCGGGCGATGAAGGAACGCGACCTGTTGCCATAGGAGACGATGCTATGAGCGATACTTGGACACCACTCCCCGCCGACCGGCTTTTGCAAGCCTTAGAGGAAGCCGATCTGCGGGTCCTGTTGATGGTAATATTTCATCTGACGGGGGACCGACGTTGGTTCTCTGACCCGTACCTGCCGAAGCGCGATGTCAATCTGATTGCGGACGAAGACGCCGGACTATCCGAGGAGGCTCGGGCGGAAATACGGGCGAAAGCAGTCGAGTTG
Source organism: uncultured Rickettsiales bacterium (assembly GCA_913046825.1). The sequence continues at coordinate 1,863 of CAJWTF010000133.1, forward strand.
CTCTCATCACCGGATCTAGCCCCGGCGGTTGACGATCCCGGTGATGAATTGATGGTGGAGATGATGAGCCGCTGTCTCGGCGAAGCGGTGCCGCCGGAATACGCGTTGATGATGCGGGAAGAAATGGGGCTGTGTTCGCGCCAAGTCGACTGGCGCGATGAGAAGCCGACGCATGTGCGCGACCATCTTCCCGTTGTGATCGTAGGCGCTGGAGCCAGTGGTATCGCCCTGGCGGCAAACCTCGAGAAGCTCGGCGTCTCCTACACGATACTTGAGAAAAACAACGAAGTCGGTGGAACTTGGTACGAGAATACCTATCCCGGTTGCGGAGTGGATACGCCGAACCACGCCTATTCGTTTTCATTCGGAACCCGCTATCGGTGGAGCCGTTATTTTGCACCACGCGATGAGTTGCAGGACTATCTCGTGCGCAGCGCCGATGAGGCCGGAATTCGGGCGAAGACACGCTTCACCACCCGCGTGGTAAAAACCGATTGGGACGAGGCGGCGTGTTGCTGGCGGGTAGTAGCGGAGGGGCCGGGCGGTTCCGAGGAAATACAGGCAATGGCCGTGGTCAGTGCCATTGGACAGCTAAGCCTGCCTTCGGTCCCGCATATCGAGGGGGCCGATACGTTCGACGGACCGATTTTCCACACGGCGGAATGGCCGGACGGTTTGGACCTTGCGGGCAAGCGGGTGGCGATCATCGGCACCGGCGCTTCCTCAATGCAGATCGTGCCAACGGTTGTCGATGAGGTCGCCTCGTTCACGGTGTATCAGCGTAACGCGCAATGGGCGCGGCCGATCCCACGCTATCACGACCCCATTGGGGACGGTGCGCAATGGCTGTTGGAGAAAGTGCCTTATTATGCTGCTTGGTTCCGTTTCACCATGTTGTGGCGCTATGGCGATGGGTTGTTGCCGACATTGAAAAAGGATCCGAATTGGGAACATCCGGAGCGTTCTCTCAACCGCGCCAACGACCGTCACCGCATCCAGATGACGGAGCATATGGAGCAGGAGCTGGTCGGCCGTCCGGACCTCTTGGCTAAATGCCTGCCGACATATCCGCCCTATGGTAAACGTATATTGCTCGACAATGGCTGGTTCGCTGCAATCACCAAGCCGAATGTCGAACTGGTGACGGACGATATCGACCGCATCGATCCTTCGGGCGTGGTCACCACTGATGGACAATTGCGCGACGCCGATATTGTCATCTTGGCGACCGGCTTTAAGGTCTCGTTGATGACCGCGCGTCTGAATGTCACGGGACGTGAGGGGCGTAAACTGACGGACGTCTGGGCGGATGACAATCCATCGGCCCATCTCGGCATTACAGTGCCGGGTTTCCCGAACTTGTTTACCATGCAGGGCCCGAATTCGGGACTCGGACACGGCGGCAGTGCTATCTTTCAAGCGGAATGCCAAGCCCGATACATCGCCGGCTGCCTTGCCGGCATGATCGAGGATGGGATCGACGCCATCGATGTTCAGCAAGACGTTCACGATGAATATGTCCGCCGCGTCGATGCCGAACACGAAGGCATGATCTGGACCCATCCGGGGATGTCGACCTATTACCGCAATGCCAAGGGGCGGGTAGTCTCGGTCATGCCGTGGCGCTTGGTCGATTATTGGTCGATGACGCACGAGCCGGATTTCACCGAGTTTCAGGTGTTGAAAGCCGGCTGACAGTTAAGCCCGTAGCTTGAAGCGCTGAATCTTTCCGGTCGCGGTCTTCGGCAAGCCGTCGCGGAATTCGACCCAGCGGGGGTATTTGTAGTCAGCGAGTTTTTCTCGAACGAAACTCTGCAGTTCGTCTGCGAGCGCCTCTGAGCCTCCATGTCCCGCCGCGGTGACGATGAAGGCCTTTGGTTTGATCAGGTCGTCTTGATCCGGATGCGCGACCACGGCCGCCTCCTGCACGGCGTCGTGTTCCAGCAGCGCGCCTTCCACTTCGAAGGGCGAAACGTAGATGCCACCGACTTTCATCATGTCGTCTGAGCGGCCGCCATAAATGTAATAGCCTTCGCCATCGATCGTGTATTTATCGCCGGTGCGGGTCCATTGGCCTTTGAATGTGTCGCGGCTCTTTTCTCGTTGATTCCAATACATGATGGCGCTGGTGGGCCCAGCGACTTCCAGGTGTCCCAACTCGCCATCGTCCACTCGGGCGCCATCATCGTCGACGAGGCGCAGCGCGTAACCGGGGACCGCTTTGCCGGAGCTGTTGGCGCGAATGTCGCCCTGATGATTAGTGAGGAAGATGTGCAGCATTTCCGTGCTGCCGAGACCGTCCAAGATGTCGGCACCGGTGCGTTCTTTCCAACGGCGCAGTAGTTCCCCCGGTAATGCTTCGCCCGCCGAGACGCAAAGGCGGAGCTTGTGATGACCTTCCTCGGGTAAGGAATCGCTGGCGAGCAGCATTCCGTATAGGGTCGGCACGCCAAAGAAGAGCGTGACACCGTAATTAGCCAGAATCTCTCCGACCGCATCCGGCGTCGGCATCCCTTCCAATAGAACCGTGGTGGCCCCGGCCGCCATCGGAAACGAGAGTCCGTTGCCGAGCCCATAGGCGAAGAACAATTTGGCCGCTGAATAGACAACGTCACTCTCGTCGATGCCGAGGGTGGGTGTGGCGTAGAGGTCGACTGTCTCGATGATGCTACCCTGTAGGTGCACCGCTCCTTTCGGCATGCCGGTCGTGCCCGAGGTGTAAAGCCAGAAGCACATATCGTCGCGCCGTGTTGGCGCCGTCTCGAAGTTGTCGGCCGCCGCGCTCATCGCGACCGACAACAGCTCATGCTTGCCTGCATCCGTGCCGGAGATCAGCACCGTTTTCAGTCGAGAAGACTCAACACATCCCGTGAATGCGGGTAGCAGGTCTTCGGAAAGAATAAGTCCCGTCGCGCGGCTATCGTCGACGATATAGGCGTAGTCTTTTTCGGTGAGCCTCGTGTTAACCGGCACGGGTACGATACCGGCTTTGATCGCGCCGAGGAATGCGGCGACCAGATCGATGGTATCGGACATGCAAAGGACGAGCCGTTGCTCCGGCTCGATACTGCGGGATGCCAGCATGTTGGCGACCCGGTTGGCGCGCTGAGCTACGTCAGCATAGTTGTAACTACCGTTGCTGTCGATGAACGCCGTATTCTCTCCACGACCGGCATTCAGGTTGCGCTCCAGCAGGTCGGCGGCGGCGTTGTAGAGCATTTCGTCCGACATGTCTTACCCTCCCTGGTGTCTTAGATCGCTCGGCTTTGAAGTAAGTCTTATCCGTCCAACAGCTTAACCCATTTGGCGGCCCATTCACCTGCTTGGTCTTCCGGCAGTTCACCCGACGTTGCGTCGTTCTTGACGATCTCTCCGACGCGGGTCGCCTGCAACTCAGTCAGAACTTTATCAAAAGTAATACCGCCCCAACAAAATGTCTCGCCATGGGTTATGTCGCCGAGCGCGAAGACACCGTATTGCAGTCCCGAAAGCGCCGGTTTTTGGGATTGTAGCGATTCGTAAAGTTTCTTCGCATTGTCCGGAACGTCGCCGTGGCCGTAGGTAGAAACGCAAATGATAAAAGCGGCTTCCGGATCGAAGACGTCAGCTTCCAGATCGTCCATCAAGATCACTTCTGCCGTGTGTCCCGCGGCTTCCAATGAGTCGCACATTTCCTCTGCGCAAAGCTCCGCTGTGCCGGTCATAGTGCCGACAAGAATCCTGATGTCCGAAGCCATGTCCCGTGTGTCCCGTATTGCCCAACGCCATGAGGCCCGCCGTTGATAGTTGGCCTCGAATTGAAAGTGCATTATAATTCATGTTTAAGGCATGTAAAGCAAAGGGCAATCGTGGGAACTAATAAGACATTCGAACGCTTGGGCGACGAAAGCACGGAGTTCCTAAATGGACTTGGTCAACGGGTTCGATCTGCGCGTGCCGCGCGAGGCATGACGCGAAAAATTCTGGCGCGTGATTCCGGCGTCTCGGAAAGATATCTCGCGCAGCTTGAAGCAGGACGCGGTAACGTATCGGTCCTTGTGCTTCTGAGCATAGCCGATGCCATGGTGATGCCCATTGACTTGTTGTTACGAGATGCGGAAGTGGATATGCCGCTAAAGCGAGAGGCTGTGGAGCTGATTGCCCGCATGGGAGAGGCTGACCTTCGGGGAACAATTGATTGGTTACGAGAGAAGGCACCGGGTGGGCAGGTTGGTGGACGTGCCAAACGCATTGGGTTGATTGGACTGCGTGGCGCTGGAAAATCGACATTAGGCCGAATTATGGCGGAACGATTGGGGTTTTCGTTCATTGAATTAAATCGAATTATCGAGGCGGATTACGGCGGCTCTCTCGATGACCTCTTCTCCCTGGCCGGCCAACCCGCCTATCGGCGTTATGAATCCCGGTGCCTGGCACGTGTATTGGACGAGCATAAATCAGTTGTAATTGCCACCGGTGGCGGCATCGTCACAAACGATGCGGCGTTCGAGGCGCTCTTGGCGCGTACGCATACGATGTGGATTCAAGCGACGCCACAAGAGCATATGTTGCGTGTGGTGGAACAAGGGGATCTGCGGCCGATGGCGGATAATCGCGAGGCGATGCGCGATCTGAGGCAAATTCTTTCGGCCCGTGAATCTGCATATAGCCGTGCGTTGGTGACATTCGATACGTCCGGGCAAACCATTGCGGAGAGTTCAGACAAAGTATTAAGGCTTGCCCGGGGTGTGATGAAGGACGAGCTTGCTGCACATTAAACATGCATTATAATTCATATTTAATGTTTATGAGAATTAGGGCGCATGGGGACAGGACTGGATTTGCAATGATTGTCTATGAGACCGACTCATCGAGGTATCGACATTGGACACTCTCAATCGACCCACCGGTCGCGACGCTGACGCTCGCGGTGGACGAAGATGGCGGCATACAGCCGGGATATAAACTGAAGCTCAATTCCTACGATCTCGGTGTCGATATCGAATTGAATGACGCGCTCAACCGCATCCGCTTCGAACATCCGGAAGTGCGATCCGTCGTGATCACTAGCGGTGTTGAGAGAATGTTTTGTGCTGGCGCGAACATATACATGCTCGGCCTATCCGATCACGGCTGGAAGGTGAATTTCTGCAAATTCACGAACGAGACCCGCAATGGCATAGAAGACGCGAGTGAGCGTTCGGGATTGAAGTTTCTGGCGGCCTGCAACGGGACGACCGCAGGCGGTGGTTATGAACTAGCTTTGGCGTGCGATGAAATCTTCCTGGTCGACGACCGATCCAGCGCCGTCAGCCTACCGGAAGTGCCGCTACTCGGTGTCCTACCGGGCACGGGCGGATTGACGCGCGTCGTAGACAAGCGAAAGGTTCGCCGTGACCTCGCCGATGTTTTCTGCACCAGCGCGGAAGGGGTGCGCGGGCGGCGTGCTAAGGAATGGGGATTTGTCGATGAAGTTGTGGCGCCAAACAATTTCGCCGACAAGGTACGGAGCCGCGCTGTCGAACTTGCGCAGACGAGTGACCGGCCGGGTGACGTGCCGGGAATTGCCCTGACGCCGCTGAATGGCATCTCGGATGAGAACGGATATCGATACGAGTTTGTCGAAGCGTCGATTGACCCTGTTGAGCGCGCCGCGACGATTACGGTGCGTGCACCGAAGGACGACGAGCCAGAAGATCTTGCGGGTATTCACGCTGCTGGAGCCAAGTGGTGGCCGTTGGCGATGGCACGGGAGCTTGACGACGCGATCTTGATGCTACGCACGAATAACGCGGAGATTGGCACGTTATTACTGAAAACCGAAGGGGATGCTGCGCGGGTACTGGCTTGCGATGCGGCCATGGAGCGTTTTGTGGAAGATTGGTTCGTGCGGGAAGTCATCGGGTTCATTCGCCGTACATTGTCGCGCCTCGACGTCTCGTCTCGCAGCCTATTCGCTTTGATCGAGGAAGGATCGTGCTTTGCGGGTACGCTGTTAGAGTTGGCGCTGGTGGCTGACCGTGGGTATATGCTCGACTTGCCGGAAGAAGATGGGACGCCGCCGGAGATTGCGCTCAGCCGTATGAATTTCCGGGGCTACGAAATGGCAAACGGCATGACCCGTCTTGCCGCGCGGTTCTGCGACGACCGCGATCGTATGACCGCGCTCGACAATCGTATCGGTGATGCCCTGGACGCACAGGATGCGCTCGACCTTGGGCTCGTCACGTTCGCGCCGGATGAGCTCGATTGGGAAGACGAGGTCCGCATCGCCCTTGAGGAGCGTGCGAGCCTATCCCCCGATGCCTTGACCGGCATGGAGGCGAATTTGCGTTTTGCCGGGGCGGAGACCGTGGCGACGAAAGTCTTTGGTCGTCTGACCACGTGGCAGAATTGGATATTCAACCGGCCGAATGCGGTCGGTGAGAAGGGCGCCCTGAAACTATTCGGTTCTGGCAGCCGGGCCGAGTTCGATTGGAAAAGGATTTAGAGTGATGGCGATCAACTATCAGGACCGTATTCCGAACAATGTCGATCTCGGCAATGACCGTGCCTTACAACGGGCGCTAGAACATTGGCAGCCACGGTTTATCGAATGGTGGAAGGAGTTAGGACCGGAAGGTTTCCAGACATCGGACGTGTATTTGCGCACGGCGACCTCCGTCGACTCTGCTGGATGGGCGACTTTCGGTAAGGTGAAGATGCCCGATTATCGATGGGGTATTTTCTTGGCTGATCGGGAGCAGAACCGCACGATCGGTTTCGGTGACGAGTACGGCAAGCCGGCCTGGCAAAAGGTCCCAGGCGAGCATCGCGCCACATTGCGGCGGTTAATCGTGACCCAAGGCGACACGGAACCCGCCTCTGTTGAGCAGCAACGACGGCTAGGATTAACGTGCCCGTCGCTCTACGACTTGCGAAACCTTTTCCAGGTAAACGTCGAGGAAGGGCGCCATCTCTGGGCGATGGTGTATTTGCTACACGCGCATTTTGGCCGCGATGGCCGCGAGGAAGCTGAGGAGCTGTTGCATCGTCATTCCGGCGATGTCGACAATCCTCGTATCCTCGGCACTTTCAACGAGCCCATCGACGATTGGCTCAGCTTTTTTATGTTCACCTATTTCACCGACCGGGACGGCAAGTATCAGCTGATGAGCCTGGCCGAATCTGCTTTCGATCCGCTGTCTCGGACGTGCCGATTCATGCTGACCGAGGAATCGCATCACATGTTTGTCGGCGAGACTGGTATTACCCGCGTGATCCGGCGTGCTTTGGAAAAGATGGAAGAACTGAAGAGCGACGATCCCGAGTTGTTGCGCAAACACGGTGTGATCGATCTGCCGACGGTCCAGCGCTATATCAATTTCTGGTTCTCGTCATCGCTCGATCTTTTTGGGTCCGAGCAATCCTCGAACGCCGCTAGTTACTTTGCGAGTGGCATCAAGGGCCGCCCAGACGAAGGCCGTTTCGAGGATCACCTCTGCACAGATACGGTGGAGATGTTTGAGGCGCCGGGCGCAGATGGCAGTGTGGAGAAAATCGAAGTGCCGACCCGCAACGGCATGAACGAGATTACCCGCGAAGGATATATTCGCGACTGCTTGGTTGGTCTAACTCGTTGGAATCGCACGATCAAGCGGGCCGGATTTGATGTCGAGTTGAGCCTACCGAGCCGCCGCTTCCGGCGCGGCATTGGTAGCTGGGCGGGCGTCCCGACAGACCCCCAAGGGAACATCATTCCGCAAGCTGAATACGACCGCCAAACTTCGAGTTGGCTGCCAATGGATGAAGATAGGGATTACATTCGATCCTTGATGCATCAGGTGACGGAGCCCGGCAAAATGGCAAGTTGGATTTCGCCGCCCGATCGCGGCATCAACAATCAACCCGTTGATTACGAGTATGTGGAACTGCATTGACCGCCGTCAGTCAGGCTGTTGATCCATTTTCATTGCGGCAAGGGGGAAGCTCATTAGTGTCGCGAATACGGTGAGCCACCAGGTCGACCAAATCGAGAAATTACCAAGCGAGCTGATCCAGAATACGCCGAATAACATGATTGTCGCCCAAGCCGGACCCGACCCTTGATAGGCCCTCCGGGCCAAGGCTCTGAGCGACACTACGAGGCTAACGAGGAAGGTGAGCAGTCCGATGATGCCGGTCTCCGCAGCAATCTCCAAAAACCAATTATGTGGATGGGAAGGGATGTATTCCTGATTGAAGTAAGGAATGATGGTGTCAGCCCCGGGGATCAAGTTAACCGCATTCGGGCCCACACCGAAGAAAGGGAATTCCTTGATGATTTCCACGGTGAATCCCCAGATTACTTGGCGATGCCAGTCGGGAATTGAGAGCTGTGGTTGCATGTCTTCATTGAAAGGGGGAACTGGCAAACGCTCAATGACGAACGCCGCCAACACCAATAGACCTAAAATGAGGGCGGCGATGCACGACCAAGCCCAATACCGGCTGAGCTTTCGAATGCCTCCTACTATCAAGAACAAAATGCTTGAACCCATCAATCCAAATATTGCGGAGGTAGCAGGTTGTATTGCTTTCGCATACAGGGTTAGTGCGGCCAGACAGAGGGTCAATACGGTGAGAGTCTTCCAAATCGAACCTAACCTCCACCCGGCCCAAACAAGGATCGGAAACAGGCAGACGGTAACCGAGGCGTAGGGCTTAA
>CAJWTF010000134.1 GCA_913046825.1 uncultured Rickettsiales bacterium
CGGGTTCCGGTACACTATCGACATAGGCGTGCGCAACCGGCTCGAATACCGCGTTGTCGAGTTTATTGTTAAAGTCGAATATCGACCGATTTACGCTTTCGAAGGGATCGTTAGCCGTATCTCCTTCAACTGTGGCGCAGCCGGTCAGCGCAAGCGCTCCAATACCCAATGCCGCCACCGTTCTTACAACTCTATACCGCATCTCATCCGGTAGAACCAAGGTCTTCAAACCCGCGACTCCCAGTCGAAAAACCGCTTACCGCCTCAAAACAACCTAGCCGGGCAAACGCCTGAAATGCAACACCACTTTTAAAAGAAGTCTACATCCCGCAAAACTATTTTGGCCAATGCCTTAGACACATCACCAAATCCAAGCAGATAGCATATGCTATTTCATAAGACCATATCCGATCTCGCCTAAAGACGCTCAAGGGTTAATGTTGTTGCAAAAATATCTCACACACAATCGTTACCTGACCATACCATTCCATATACATATTTACATAAACATTTCTTTATATTATTATTCGAAAATTTTTCTTGGATTTCCGATGGAAAGACTACTTCAGGGGCTGCGGGCCGCTGCGGAAGACACTCGGCTTCGGGTATTGGCGCTTTGCAGCGAAACGGAACTTTCGGTCAGCGAATTGACACAGATTTTAGGTCAAAGCCAACCACGGGTATCGCGGCACCTGAAGTTAATGGTGGAAGCTGGCCTCCTGGAGCGCTTTCGCGAAGGCGCGTGGGCCTTCTATCGAGTGGCCGAAACGGGTGCCAACGCAGCACTCGCCAAGACTTTGCTGGACCTCACGCCAAACGACGACTCAGTCAGAGCCCGAGATCGGTCACGATTAGACACAGTTCGCCGTGACCGGGCATCACGAGCCGAGGAATTCTTCAAACGGAATGCTCAGAATTGGGACGAAATCCGGCGTATGCATGTTGACGACGAATCGGTCGAACGTGCATTGCGAGACATGCTACCGGCGCAATCGGGATGGAGCCATGTCGATATCGGCACCGGAACCGGCAGAATACTAGAGATCGTCGCGCCGATGACCGAACGCGCGATCGGCATCGATCTGTCACACGAGATGTTAACGGTGGCACGGTCGAATTTGGCCCGCGCGGACCTGACGAATTGCCACTTGCGGTATGGTGATATGCGGCAGCTGGAACTGCAGCCGGAAAGTTTTGATGTCGCCACCTTCCATTTGGTACTTCACTACGCCGAGGATCCGGCGTTGGTCCTAACCGAGGCCGTCCGATTGCTCCGGCCAGGCGGCAGTATTGTGGTGATTGATTTCGCTCCGCATGACGAATCCTTTCTAATGCTCGAACACGCCCATCGTTGGCTGGGATTCACCGACTCAGAGATGAAAAATTGGTTCCGCGGGGCTGGTTTGGGGCCGGTCAAAACGGTTCATCTTGCCGGCGACCCCTTAACCGTATGTCTCTGGTCCGCAACGCTTACCAAACCATTGGGCACGACCAAGAAAGGCTCCGAATCATGGCTGTAAGCCCAACCGTAAGTTTTGAATTTTTCCCACCTCATAACGCGGATGCCGAAACCCAATTATGGAATGTCATGGAAAAATTGGCGCCACTCGGCCCTGCATTCTTCTCCGTGACCTATGGCGCCGGTGGCTCCACCCGTAGCCGCACCGAGCAATTAGTGGAACGGATTCATACTTCCATGCCCATTAATCCGGCCGCGCATTTGACTTGTGTGGGCGTGAGCCAGGCGGAGACCGAAACTCTCGCAAGAAGTTGGTGGGAGTCTGGCATCCGGCACATCGTCGCCTTGCGCGGCGATCCACCGAAAGGTGAAAGTTCCTACACGCCGCATCCGAACGGTTTTGAGAACGCCGCCGACCTCGTTGCGGGTTTGCGCAAAATCGCCGATTTCGAAATCTCCATCGCCGGATATCCGGAAAATCATCCGGATTCTCCAAATCAAAGCGCGGATCTCGATAATCTAAAACGTAAGGTCGACGCCGGTGCGACGCGCATTTTGACCCAATACTTCTTCGACAACGATCTCTTCTACCGATTCCGCGACGCCGCCGCGGCAACCGGCATTACGGTGCCCATTATTCCCGGTATCCTCCCCGTTACCAATTTTGCCAAAGTCGTCGAGTTCAGCGGAAAATGCGCGACAACCGTACCCACATCGATGGCGTCCCAGTTCGAAGGGCTTGATAACGACCCGGAGACGCGAAATCTGATTGCCGCAAGCGTCGCCATCGAACAGTGCGCAGATTTATCAGCCAATGGCGTCGACGCCTTTCATTTTTACACTCTCAATCGGGCGGCGCTTACCTATGCCATTTGCTGGCGACTGGGTATGCGTCCGAACTTGAACGATAGCGCCGACGCGGCGTAAAGCAGGATCCAGAGCAATGCCACTTAACGAAACCGGCCGAGACGCCGGACGAACAGACGAACTCAAATCACAACTGCGCGAACGCATCTTAATGCTGGACGGCGCGATGGGCACGATGATCCAATCCTATGGATTGGACGAATCCGGCTATCGCGGTGGCCGCTTCCGTGATTTCGATCGTGACCTAAAGGGCAACAATGACATCCTGGCACTTACGCAGCCCGGCATCGTACAGGAAATCCATGAAGGGTTTTTCCGCGCGGGTGCTGATATCGTTGAAACCAACACGTTTAATGCGACGTCGATCTCCCAAGCGGATTACGGCATGGAGGGTATCGTCTACGAGCTGAACAAGACCGCAGCGGAAATTGCCTGCCGTGCCGCCGCCGCCATTCAGCAAGAGACCCCGGACAGGCTTCGCTTCGTCGCCGGCGCACTGGGACCAACGAATAAGACGGCGTCGATCTCTCCCGACGTCAACAATCCGGGGCATCGGAACGTCACCTTTGAAGAACTTGTGACAGCGTATGAGGAATCGATCCGGGGCCTCTCCGATGGCGGCGCTGATTTGCTGTTGATCGAAACCATTTTTGACACCCTAAACAGCAAGGCCGCGATCTATGCGGCGGAACGCTATTTCCATCGAACCGGCACACGTCTGCCGGTGATGATCTCCGGCACCATTACCGATGCGTCGGGACGCACCCTATCGGGACAGACGGCGGAAGCCTTCTGGACGTCGATCCGCCACGCAAACCCACTCACCGTGGGATTCAACTGCGCGCTCGGCGCCGACGACTTGCGCCCTTATATCCAGGAGATCTCGCGCATCGCCGACATTCCCGTCAGTATCTATCCGAATGCCGGATTACCGAATGAGTTCGGCGAATACGACGACACTCCCGACAGTATGGCGGCAAGCATCGCGGAGTTTGCCGAGAGTGGGTTTTTAAATGTAGCCGGTGGCTGTTGCGGCACGACGCCGGAGCACATCGCGGCGATTACCGACGCTCTCGCCGACAAAGCACCCCGCATTGCGACAGAGCCAGCCGCTTTCTGCACGCTTTCCGGATTGGAGCCGCTGCATTTCGACGATGTCACAGGATTCGTAAACATAGGCGAACGGACCAATGTCGCGGGCTCAGCCCGATTCAAGAAGCTCATCATGGAGGACGAATACGAAACGGCCCTCGAAGTCGCCCGCCAACAGGTCGAGAACGGCGCCCAGGTCATCGATATCAACATGGACGAAGCCATGCTCGATGCCGAGCTGGCGATGACGACATTCCTCAAACTGGTCGCCTCCGAACCGGATATCAGCCGGGTACCAGTAATGATCGATTCGTCAAAATGGTCGGTCATCGAAGCCGGATTGAAATGCGTGCAAGGTAAAGCAATCGTCAATTCGATCAGTATGAAGGAAGGCGAGGAACCGTTCCGCGAGCAGGCTCGCGAAACCCTCCGCTACGGTGCGGCGGTAGTTGTCATGGCATTCGATGAAGATGGCCAGGCCGATACCGTCGAACGCAAGGTCGATATCTGCACCCGGGCCTACCGAATACTCACCGACGAAATAGGATTTCCCGCGCAGGATATTATCTTCGACCCTAATATCTTCGCGGTCGCGACCGGCATCGAAGAACACAACGGTTACGGCGTCGCTTTCATCGACGCATGCCGTCAAATCAAGGCAACACTGCCGGGCGCCAAGGTTTCGGGCGGGCTCTCCAATCTTTCCTTCTCGTTCCGCGGCAATGAGCAGGTACGCGAGGCCATGCATTCGGTATTCCTGTATCACGCCATACAAGCCGGCATGGACATGGCCATCGTCAATGCCGGCCAGCTCGCGGTCTATTCGGATATTCCCGAAGATCTCCGCGGGCCGGTCGAAGACGTGGTGCTCAATCGCCGGCCCGACGCGACCGACCGTTTGCTGGAAGTCGCCGAGCGCTTCAAAGGCAGCGGCAAGAAACGCGTGGTTGATTTACGCTGGCGTGAGGCGCCGGTTGAAAAACGACTTGAGCATGCGCTGGTCGAGGGCATTACCGACTTCATCATCGAGGATACCGAAAAAGCGCGCCAATTGGTGGCCCGGCCCATCGAAGTCATCGAAGGCCCGCTCATGGACGGCATGAATGTTGTCGGCGATTTGTTTGGTTCCGGCCAAATGTTTCTCCCGCAAGTCGTCAAAAGCGCGCGGGTGATGAAACAAGCGGTCGCCCATCTGCAACCCTTCATCGAAGCTCAGAAGGACGTGGGTTCCGGGCCCAAAGGACGGGTCGTTATGGCGACCGTCAAAGGCGACGTTCACGACATTGGCAAAAATATCGTTGGCGTCGTCCTCGGTTGTAATAACTTTGAAGTCATAGACCTCGGCGTCATGGTGCCGTACTCAAAGATATTGGAAACCGCGCGCGAAGAGAAAGCCGACATGATCGGCCTCTCCGGCCTCATCACGCCATCGCTCGAGGAAATGACGATGGTTGCCGCGGAAATGGAACGCGCCGGCCTCGACATACCGCTCCTGATCGGCGGTGCGACGACCTCGAAAATCCATACCGCTGTCAAGATTGCGCCGAACTATAAAGGCCCGACTCTCCATGTCGTCGACGCCTCGCGCGCCGTCGGTGTCGCCAGCAGTCTGGTGAGCGATACCCAACGGGAACCGTTGCTCGAAAAAACACAGACGGAATATCAAACCCTTCGTGACGGTCACTCCGGCAAGGAAGCGCGCAGCAAACGCCTGCCCCTTGCCGCGGTGCGCGCGCGGGGCTTCTCCACGGATTGGCGCGCATACACACCGCCGAAACCAACCTTCCTCGGCGTTAAAAAGTTCGAGAATTACGATCTATCTGAACTCCTGCGCACCATTGATTGGACGCCATTTTTCCGCACGTGGGAGCTTGCCGGCACATATCCCGCGATATTTAAGGATGCGGAAATCGGCGATGCGGCTGAAAAGCTCTTTGAAGACGCCCAGGAAATGTTGACGAAAATCGTCTCGGAGAATTGGCTGCAGGCTCGCGCCGTCATTGGCTTCTTTCCGGCAAACGCCATTGGGGACGATGTCGAAATTTACCACGACGACGACCGGTCCGAGCTGCAAACAAATTTCCATTTTCTGCGCCAACAAATGGTGAAACGCGAGGAGCGCGCGAATTTTTGTCTCGCTGACTTCATCGCTCCGAAAGATACCGGCATCCCCGATTATATCGGCGCTTTCGCAGTCACGTCGGGGCTTGGAATCGAGGCGCATTCGGACGGTTTCCAATCCAATCACGACGACTACAGCGATATTCTTCTAAAGGCACTGGCAGACAGATTGGCCGAGGCTTTCGCCGAGCATTTGCATGAACGGGTACGCCAAGAGTTTTGGGGATACGCGCCCGAGGAGAAATTGGCGAACGCGGATTTAATCGCGGAGAATTATCGCGGTATTCGGCCGGCACCGGGCTATCCGGCCTGCCCGGATCATTCGGAAAAACGGGCTCTATTCGATTTGCTGGATGCTGAAGAAAATGCCGAAATCACTCTGACGGAAAGTTTCGCGATGTTACCGACGGCAGCAGTATCGGGGTTTTATTTTGCGCATCCGGACGCCCAGTATTTCGGCGTCGGCCGGATCGGCAAGGATCAGGTGCAGAATTACGCGATACGGCGGGGGGTCGATTTCGTCACCGCAGAAAGATGGCTGGCGCCTAATCTCGGATACGAACGCTAAACCGCAACTCGGCGATCGTAATTCACAGGAGGAATATTGCGCTTCCAACGTTCCGGCTGAGCGACTTCGCGATGTCCGCATCGCGGGCAAATATAAGAAGAGATCATCCATTCGCGGCGAAATACGGTACTTGGCGCGACTAATTGGTCGAATCCGAGAACCCTATTGCATTTGCGACATTTCATGGTTCCCCTCGCCCTTTATTTTACAGCCACCGTCCTTAAACTTAACCATTAGGGAATACGGGCGTAGTGACGGCCATCACGGGCAATTTTTTTTCGTTTCGCAAGAAACGACAAATCAAATACTTCTCACAATAAGAAAATCATTATTTACACGAATCCAAATATTATTCACTTCACAGTATTTAAAAGTTACGACTTTTATTATAGAAATAAGGGGCTTCAACGGATTTTTTTATGAAACTTAAAGCTTTTCTCCTCTTTTCTGCTGGATATATATCCCTGAATTTAGTTCTTATTCACTACGCCAATGCGAATGGATATATAAACGCTGCCGAAACCAAATATTGTCTGACTGCGGCGCAGCGGAAGGAACGGATGCGCGATGTCCCGGACGCCCTTATACAAGCACTTTCCGTCGCTGAGTCGGGCCGACGTCACGAAGCAACCCGCCAGCTTGTTGCCTGGCCCCAGACGGTAATGGCCGAAAACGAAGGTCGCTACTACGACAGTAAGGCCGAAGCCGTCGAAGCTTTGAAAGAACTACAACGGCGCGGCACTCAGAACATTGATATCGGCTACATGCAAAGAAACTTACTATATCACAGCGATGTATTTTATTCGCGTGAACCGGCGTTCGAACCAAGCCTCAACGTCGCTTACGGAGCGAAATATTTATCGGCGTTACTCAATGAAACCGGATCTTAATTCACCGCGATCAAACGTTATCAATCGGCTAAGCCAAAATATCACCCACCACATCGTGGCCGCGTTTTCCGAATTTGGCGGGACATTAAAAAACGCCATTTATCAGTGTGGCACTCTCGCCCGATGACAGAATTCGCCTGCTCCGAGAACAGCGAACTGATTTCCGCCGACATTCGCGGCGCGACCTTCGAAAGTCCTGGGCGATTCTCACTTAAGGTCTTGAAATCGAGTAAAAACAGGTGGCGCGATGCTTTTGAGCAAGCCTAAGCCGCGCTCTCGACCCTCAAGGATTAATCCACCCCACGCATTGGTGATTTAGACGGGTGACGCCCCTCGTAATTTAGTCAGTACCTTCAACCTCGACTGGTGCGGAGACTTTGTCGAATATCGTGCTCACAAATCCACGAATCAGCGATAGACATTCAAATCGGAAATTCGGAAGTTTAATTTTTCAATACCGCGATAAGATCAACCGCGCACGGCTGGCAAACGCCAGTATTCGCGCACCAGCCTTCCAATTTCGGTTTGATTGGTATCTAGAAACTCCCGCCGGCACCGTGAAGTTTCGGGCAATCGACGCGCTTCCTCGACATCAAACGGCAAGGCCGCTCTCCGCCGAATACGGCCGATCCGCCCATCACTCTCAAACGCGAATTCAAATACATCCAATCGACGCGCCGACCCGGTTCCGGCATCGCGCATCATCAAAAGTGCTTCGAAGTAATCCGGATTCTGCCGCACCATGCGGAAACACGCGAAATTCTCGACCCGAGACAAGGCGATGTGAATCAATAACTGCCGCCGATCCGCGAACCGCGCCGCTGCGAAACCCATGCCCTCGGTCGGTTCCTCGAGACCAACATCGCGACCGATAAACCGGCGTGACGAAAGCATCTGAAGAAACTTTGACCCGCCACGCCACTCCTTGGCGATAGCGTTTAGAACGTCGCAATGTTCGGCAACCCGAGGGCCGCTTACGCCAAGGCAAACATATCTCCCTGTTGGACCTGTGGGGACATCCGTTGATTTTTCAGTTACAACCACAGCCCGTTCCCGCTCCTGTGTCGTCGCCATGGCGGCGTTTGCACGCGCAAGGCCATTGAAAACACCAGTTTCAGCAAGCGCCGCCGTCAACCGCAGATCTCCACAAATCGTGCTGTTCTGATCGATCAGGGTCGCTGGATCATATCTCGCCAAGAACGCTATACCGGCGGCATCTTGCGACGTTAGCCCCATGTCTTTACTGAGCGCCGAATACACACCCCTGCACGATGCATCGGCATCTTCGGAAGCCGATAATTCAAACGCCGCCTTGGCGCGTTCCAGGAGAGTGTTTTTAAACCCACTATCTCCGAATCCCGCGTCAACATTACGCTCGATCAATGACAAAACGGCATTACGGCGGTCGGCAGCCGACGCACCGGAGACGACTAAATTTTCGAATCCATTGGTGGAGAAAAATTCTCCGAAGAGCATCGAGCTCCGTGTCTCCAAACTAACCCTAACCGCACCGACAGCACGGCCGCTGAAATCGCGCACCGGCATCAATGAATTGGTATCATCAAGCTTGCTTATCCCGGGAGATGCTTCATCGGCAAACACCGAGACCCATCCCCTAAACGCCTTACCATTGCCCCCGAACGAACGCATGAGGCCCGGCAACAAACCCGTGGCCGCGCTCTCCAACGGAACCACATCCAGTCGCAGCTCAACTTTATCCGCCGCGCGCCGCGCCATATACGGCGTCGTCGCGCCGGAATCGGGAGAGACACTACTCGTATCGAGAAGAATATAACCATCCTGATCCCGGGCGATGGAAAGTGACGCGGGATGAGACAAACGGAGTTTAACCGAAGCGGCACCCGCCGTTGATACCATCTTTCCAAACAACGATGCCCAAAGTTGTCCAATCGGGTCTGCGGTCGCGCGCGCAGGGGCCAACGGAATATATTCCGCGCGAATCCGATAGTATTGCTCGCCTGGTGCGATGGTAGGTATGGACGGTGCGTCGCCACTGATTTTCGCGGCCTCCACAAATGAGGGACGCGGGTCGCCATACGCGTAAATCAGAACGATCGACAGAAACGCAAGAAATACCACGCCGCCGACCCAGGCAGATGTTTGCCAACCAAGGCTCGCTGACTGAGAACGTTCCGCTCCTTTCCGGTCTTCCGACACGCTTATTCCCCCCTGATGCCGCCAACGGCGCATGGATTTTCGCCTATGGACAGTATGACCAAAGTCCGCCCAAAATCCAATCATCTAACGTTTCGAATTTACGACGCTCCGCAAACGGTATCCCTTGCCAAATTCCGGCACCCGACAATTTGAGTGTTACTATGTCAAATTCCAATATCCCGGCCCCGCTGCAGCTACACCAAGAAATCGTCCTTCCGGAGTGGATCGACTACAACGGACATATGAACGTCGCGTTTTATGTTTTGGCATTCGATCATGCGACCGATGCGATGCTTGAATTCCTGCGATTGACCCATGACTACAAGACGAAAGAGAATACCACGACCTTCGTCGCCGATATGAACGTGACCTATATACAGGAGGTCAAGGAAGGAGATCCCTTGCGTTTTACGACGCGAATTTTGGATTGCGACAAGAAGCGTATCCATTTTTGGCACGAAATGTATCACGCAGCCGAAGGCTATCTCGCGGCGACCAACGAACTGCTCTCTCTCCATATCGACCTTTCGTCGCGCCGCGTCGGGCCCATGGCCACTGACATCGCCGAATGGATCGGAAATATTCGTGACGCCCATAGCGATCTACCGTTGCCCGAAGGCGTCGGTCGCCTTATCGGCATGAAAAAGGTGGATCCGTAAGAACCGGAGGCACCAAAACAAACTTGGTTATCCCCGTGATTCTGATAGTCTAGCCGTGAAAAAACCTGCGTAGCTGAATACCCTTCGGCGAGTAAGGGCTTAGCTTTGGATCATCCGGACGACATAAAGGCTGCGATCTGTATTGCCGAGAAAGCGCTCCGCATGATGATGGAACGGAACATTCCTTCCACGCCGCAAAATTATACAATTTGGTATACTTATGTTAGCGGTCGCGAGCCAGACCTCATTCGGGCAATTGATAAAATCATCGCGAATGATGGAGAATTCGGAAATTTCGAAAGCGCCGAACTATTCGAAAAGTTTTTCGGCTTCACCATGGAAGGCGCACGGATACAAGAAGCCAGCGAACGAATCGGCGTTTCCGTAAAAGAAGTTAGCCAATTTCTCACCGACGCCGCGGATGGCACAGAAGACTTCAAATCTACATTGGAAATTTCGCTCGACCAAACCCGTTTAGCAGGCAATGCAGATGAACTCAAATCCGCCGTTGGCGCTCTGAAGGTTGAAACCAACGAGATGTTGATCCGTAGCCGCGCCTTGGAAGAACAGCTTAAAAGTACAACATCAGAGATCGACACGTTACGACGCAACCTCGAAGAAGTGCGACACGAGGCCATGACCGACGCGTTGACGGGAATCGCCAATCGCAAATATTTCG
>CAJWTF010000135.1 GCA_913046825.1 uncultured Rickettsiales bacterium
TCCCGGCGGTAAAGTGGCCGACCGCTATGGCAATATTAGCGATAGGCCGATTTCCCAATTTTCATATAGGATTCACGCGTCGGCGTGTTGCGCGAGTAAATCTCTGCCGGGCTCTGGGTTTCCCCCAATATCACGAGGTTGATCAAATTGTCTGCGGTTATTCCCGGCGATATCGGCAGCTTCTGCTCCCACTCTTCGTTATAAACCATTACTCAAAATACCAGTGGCCATGCATGCTCAATCTACAATGAACGAATATCTCCGATGCAAGGAGACGCGGCAGCCATTCTATCACGAGATTGATCAAGTCGTTTGCGGCGTCGTTCGGCATTACGTCCGATTGATGTTGCCGTTAGCCAATACCGATGGAAACGTCATTAAGATTGCTTATGGCGTTCGTTTGCTCGAATCGTTTTAACAATTTAGTGTTGAGAATCCAGCGAATTCCTAGACCGGCTCTAGCGATGCGACGGGTGCGACGCCTGGCACCGTGACACCGCGTGGGCGGCCGTGGGAATCGGGCTCGTATCGTTCGAAATAGACCTTGGGCAAGGGCCAACCTTCCGACACCGCGAACCATAATCTCAAAAGGTGCCGGCGGCGTTCCAATTCGGGGAAATCCTCGTATTCGGTGCGGGCGTGTAGCGTCGTCAGGTTGTTCACGATTTGAATGTCACCCGGGTGGAAATCCATATCGAGGCGGAATTCGTCGCTCTTAGCGAGCGCATCTATGAGGTCCATTGCATCAATCTGCGCATCGCTGAGTCGGGGAACTTCGTCGAAGCGCTGCGCAGATTCGACGAAGCGCCGGATATAGCACACCGT
Source organism: uncultured Rickettsiales bacterium (assembly GCA_913046825.1). The sequence continues at coordinate 826 of CAJWTF010000135.1, forward strand.
CGTCTTCCCTTGATGTGCGTTATAGACCGGTAATTGGTAGTATGGCTTCTTTCCAGCGGGAACTTCGTCCCGGCGGTCGATGTAATACGGCTCGCGCAAAATGGCCGCCAGGTCCGGGCGGCGTTCCAGAATTTCGTTATGGATGGCCGATGCACTGGCGATCATGCTGAGACCGCCGGATTTCGCCGGACGTAAACATAATAGCGCGACCAGGTCTGAAGCGATATCCGTGTGCGGAATCAGGTTCGCCGACGATTGGTAGCCGCGGAAGTGCGGATCAGCCGCGTCGACGCCGATATCGGTGACATGCCCCAGTACATGGCCCTTGCGGTTCTGCATGATGGCATCGCCGAGATAACGGCCCATGCCCCAAAACGCGAGGCCAATATCCTCTCGTGTCCAGCGTTCGACCGGAACACCTCGGATCAGTGCAAAGCCACGGCCGTCGACCAAATCTCGCCGGATCGCGGTGAGAACAGGTTCCAGCGCCGGTATTGAGAAATCTTCCCTCCCGACATCGATGATCTCGAGATCGCGCGCCCGAACACTGGCGATGGCTTTCTCGAGTTCGGTGACCTCGTCGCCGGTCAGCTCATGGATCCAATCACTGCGTGTCGCCATATCGCGACCGAGCCAGACGGTCTCGCCTGCAATCGGCGCCAAACCGTCATCTGAAGTTGTCGAGAGATCATTCATGACATCATCCTATCATACTGGTGTTCGGTCACCTACCCCAACGAAGTGCCATCACGTCGAGTGAGCGGGCGAGTTCCAACAAGCCCTTGCGGGTTTCCGGGTGTAGGGGCTCCAAGGGATGACGCACGGCGTCGCTCGTGATGACGCCACCTTCCATCATCACGGTCTTCGCAGCGCGTAGTCCGCATTGGCGGTTCTCGTAATTGATAAGCGGCAGAATACGGGCATATTGCGTGGCCGCCTTGTCGCGGTCTCCGGCGCGGTGGTGTTCGATCACCGGTTTGATCAACTCCGGGAGTAGCGCGCTCGACATGCTGCCGGTTGCACCCGCATCGAGATCGGGCATCAATGTAATTGATTCCTCGCCGTCGAGCGGCCCCTCGATGGCGTCGCTCGCCGTTTCGATCAACGCTCGGATCTTTGCGGCCGTGCCGGGCGTCTCGATTTTGAAATAAGCAAGCTGTGGGATCGCCTGGGCAAGTTCCGCCAGCAGTCGGACGGAAAGCGTCACCCCGCTCAAGGGCGCGTCCTGGACCATGATCGGAATGTCGATGGCGTCTGCGAGCTGTTCGAAATGCTCCCGAATGCCGGTCTCGTCCGCTTTCAAGGCTGTGCCGTGATAGGGCGGCATGATCATGATCATTGCCGCACCGGCATCTTCTGCGCGTCTGGCGCGTTCGACTGCAATCCGCGTGCTGAAATGGCTGCAGGTCACAATGATCGGGATACGCCCCGCGATATGGTCGAGACAGATCGTGAGCAGCGAATCACGTTCCTCATCGGTCAGCAGGAACTGCTCCGAAAAATTTGCCAGAATACAGGCCCCGTCCGCCCTTTGGTCAACGATGCAGTCGAGGGCGCGGCGCTGGCTATCGAGGTCGAGGTCACCGGTCTCGGAAAAAGTCGTCGGCACGACGGGCAAGATGCCGGAATAAATGGTCTTGGTCATATTCGCTTCAATTCTCTTTCATGTGCTCATACTTCGACAAGCTCAGTATGAGGTCTCTACCTTGTGCGAACAAATGTCGCCGCCCTAACTCCGCCGAAAGGTGAAGATGAGGGCAATCGATTGTCACAACGTTTGGATATCATGCTGCAATATTTCTAGCCCGCGGCGCATTAGCCTGTCGGCGGAGTCGGGTGTTTTCCAGGCAGCGTGCGCCGCCAACGTGACGTTCTCAAGACGGCAGAGCGGCGAGCTCGCATCCAGCGGTTCTTCCGTGAAAACATCCAGGGCCGCGTGCCCCAACGGGCCATCGATGAGGGCGGTCACCAGCGCCGCATCGTCTACTACGCCGCCACGCGCGGTATTCACCAGAATCGCCCCCGGCTTGACTGATTGCAGCAGCGGAGCGCCAATCATCTCATGGGTTTCTTCCGCATACGCAATATGGAGCGAAATCGCGTCGGCCTCGCAGAACAATTGTTCCAGCGGTACTTCCCGGCACGGCAAGGTGGGGTCGACACCGCTGCGGTTCCAGGCCAAGCAGTTCATGCCGAAACCACTCGCCATGCGGCAAAGTTTGGCGCCCACGGCGCCGGTGCCGACAATGCCCAACGTCTTACCCGCCAGCTCAATCCCTTCGAAGGAGCGCCACGTGCCGCCGCGAATTTCGCGATCCATCTGCGCCAATCCCCGTGCTCCCGCCATCAACAGGGCGAAGGCATGCTCGGCTATACTGCGATCGCCGTATCCCGCTACGTTCCGCACGGCGATGCCCAACGCGCCGCCCGCTGCCGAGTCCACGTAATTGGCGACACCTGTGCCGAGAAAGACGACGGTGCGCAGTGTCTCCGCGCTCGCCTTCAGTAGGTCCGGTGTAATGATCGTATGCCCGTTCATTACCCCTTTATAGCCGTTCACGATTTCTGGCAGATCTGACTGGTCCGGATCGCCCATATGCAGATCAATCCCTTCCGTCAGCGCACTCGGATACGTTGCCATCAGATCGCGCATATTTTTGGCGCAGTCGATATAGATGGAATGCCCGGTCATCGAAGATATCTCCCGCTCACCCTTCGACAGGCTCAGGGTGAGGTCTAAAGAATGTTGCACTTAACAATATCATCCTGAGCTTGTCGAAGGATGAACCCGCGCTCTACCCCGCCAGCCGTTTCGTTGCGTCCGCCGCCAGGGTCTTGCGGTCTAGTTTGTTGGTGCTGGCGAGCGGCAAGTCGTTGAGCAGCCAGACGTGGCGGGGATGCTGATAGGCGGGGCCGCCCGCGAGGGCATGTTGCTTGACCGTGTCCGCGTCCAAGTTCTCTCCGTCCGCCGTGACCACGAAGGCGACTGGCATCGCGCCGCGGACTTCATCCTCGACCGGCACCACGCAGGCTTGTTTGATGGCGGGGTGGCTTTCCAATAGTTTCTCGACTTCGACCGGGAAAACGTTTTCGCCGTTGCAGACGAACATGTCGTCGACGCGGTCGACGAAATAATGAAATCCCTGAGCGTCGCGCCGCAGGATGTCGCCGGTCTTATAGTATCCGTCCTCAGTAATCACTTCGGCGGTTTTGGCCGGTAGCTTGTGATACCCCGGCATGAGCGCTGGACAGTCCATCTGTAACTCGCCTTGGTTTGCATCCAAATTGTCGCCGTCGACCAGGCGCACCCGTACTTCCGGGACGGGGTGGCCGAGAGAGAGGTCGGGTGTCGGCAAGCCGTCCGGATGGCCGGCGAAACAGACCGGCCCAGCTTCCGTCGTGCCGTAGCCGTAGGAAATGGAGACGTCGTCGAATATTTTGCGGATGTCGTCGAACAGGCGCTGCGTCGCGGGGGCCGAGCCCATGCGCACGATCTTGACCGAGGAGAGATCGGTCGCCTCGACCAGCGCCGTTTCCTTCGTTACCAGCGCCATCATCGTCGGCACTGAGGTCAGCCAAGTGCAGCGGAATTTCTCGATCGCTTTGACGTAACTCTCGGTCGTGAATTGCGGCAGCAGCACGATGGTGGCATGGCCGAGCAAGGCGGCCTTGGCGATGGCGAGTGCATTCATGTGATAAAGCGGCGCGGCGACCAGTAATCGGTGCGCCTCGATGCCGCCGCCCTTTGAGCGCATTTCGATGACCCAGAGATGCCCGTAATGGGTAAGCGGCACCCCCTTCGGTTTACCGGTCGAGCCCGACGTGTAGAGAAACATGGCGACCTTGTCTTGGCCGCATGTGACGATTTCAAACTCGCCCGGATCGAGGAAGTCTTGGAAATCATTATCGAATTGGACGATGGGCAATCCGTCCGGCACCGCATCACGTCGGACGGCGTCGGTGAAGACGATCTTGGCGTCGCAATCTTCCAAGATGTAGGCAATGGTTTCCTTAGGGAACCGCCAGTTGACCGGGACGGAAATCATCCCGGCCCGCATGGTGCCGAAATATGTCACCAGATAGTCGGCGCTGTTGGCCGCCAGGATGGCGATCCGGTCGCCGCGCTGGAACCCCTTAGCCACTAAGGCACGAGCGACGGCATTGGTGCGTCGGTCGATGTCGCCATGGGTCAGTTCAACGGGATTGTTGAAATTCGATGCGTCGATTAATGCGATCTTATCGAGGTCTTTGCTGCGATCCGTCAGATCGCCGAGATTGCCTGTCGCTGGGAGCATGTTGGTAGGTTCGCTTCTTGTGTTTTGGGATTTTGCCGACTTTCAGTCATATAGACGGAGTGGCCGGTGTTGAAAACGGCTTACCCGTTCTAGACACCATCGATGCGGATACGCCGCATCGCGAGACTGCCGCTGCCGACCCGCAAAAGGAACCCATCAAAAAGATCCCGGAAGCCCCGGTCGACTGCGCGAATCATCGGTTTGTCGTCGATGCTGACATGCATTTCGCCTGATCGTGCCCGTGTCCAAGTCAGGCGTACAGGTTTTTCAGTGTCGAGGCGAAAGTCGGATTCAACGTCATCGACGATAGAGGCTCCTCCTCGTCCATTCACGCGGAGGAGGCGCAGTTTAGAGTGGTTCTCTGCCTCGCGACTGGCGATGACCAGCCGGTAACCGGCGCCGTTTTTCCCTTGATAGACGCCTAGCGCAAATCGCGTGAGGTCGGTTTCGGAAAACGGGCGTGCCGTCAAAGCGGAGGTCTTTTAAAAACCACGGGTCGGCGAGGCGTTTGCGCTCTCCCTTATACAGCAGCTTGTTCATCGCCTTCGTTAACTCGCCGAGGCGAGTGTCATTATCTGTGTTCGGGGATTGCTGGTGATCGGGGCGGTCCGGATTTTTCCAAGATTGCGCCTGCGCATTGCCGACAGCAAAGGCCCGACTCAGAGGTATAAACGTGACTAAGCGAATGCTAGACCTTCCCAGTTCCTAAACCAGACCACGATAGGGACATTCAGTCTTGTTGTCTCGAAGTCGCGACACCGTCGCACTATTTACTCATGAGAATGTCGTTGGCCTTTTTCTCGCTGCTCTTTCTGATCGCAGCGGTGGGTTTGGCGGGTGTAAGATTGATGATTTCGACGCGCCGGTTAGCGCTACTGTAGGCATTGAGCGGATCTTTTAAGGCGTCTTCACCTTTACCGGTGGCGGTGAGATGGCTTCGTTTGACGCCGAGCGGGTTGGCGAGATAAGCGACAACGGCGCGGGCTCGGCGTTCCGATAACTTTTGATTGTAAGCCCGCTTACCGGACGCATCGGTGTGCCCTGTTACTTCGAAACGCGAGGCGGCAAGTTCCCCGTAGGTGCGCGTCGAAAGGCGTCGTTCTATAGGTGGTGCGAGAATAAAGCAAAGAGGATTGCATATGAAGCGATTGGGCAGCGTCTTGGCGGTGCCGCTTCTTTTAGCGTTTGGATGGTTGGAGCCTGCTTTCGCGGATGACTGATGTTCCCGAGGCGAAGGCCTGCCTTCGGCGCGGGCCAGGGCATCTTCTGTACCCTCCATGGCCGCCAGCATCATGGCTGCTGCGGTGACGCCTTCATTATATGTGGGCCGTATCCTTATTGTGTCCGGCACCCGAGGCTTCCTCGACGGTCTCCATGTAACTGTCTTCAAGCATGTGTTGGTTTGAAGTGTCCATTTTACTTTTTTCTTGTGAATAAATCGAGATCGAAACATTGCACTAAATATTATTTAAATTGAATCCTATATTTATTATGGCTTTCAGATTCGTGTATTTTACTAATACTTGATCTAATCCAGAATAACATGGGGGATAAATCGAGCGTCGTCGCCGGTCACCAATATCTTGTCCTCGCGAATACACATTCCAGCGGCGCGACTGGCGACGACCCAGCATCCGGCCATTGGGTAATTGCCGTCGAATTCCGGCAGCGGATGGAAGGCTTGCACGATATGCCCTTCCTGTCCGTAGTCGCCCGGATGCAACGTCTCTGTCGCCCCTTCGCGGACCAGGTCGATATTCTGTCCTTCGCGAGAGTAGATAGGTTTTCGCACGAAAGTATCGCCAAGCGCCGAGGCGCGCGGGTCGTCTTCGAAATAGGCCGGTAGTAAATTTGGGTGCCCTTCAAACATTTCCCACAGAAGCGGCAATAGCCCCTTGTTCGAGAGGATGGATTTCCAAGCGGGCTCCATGAACACGGTACCGCTCTTCGGGATATGAGCGGCGAATTCCTCGGCGAGCAGCCATTCCCAGGGGTAGAGCTTGAAGAGGGTGTCTATCACACGGTCGTTGGGGTCGGTGAAGCGGCCGGCGGGGTCGATACCGATTGTCTCGATCTCCATCAAGACCGTCTCGAGCCCGCCTTGGCGCGCACAATCCTCCAAATAAGCGACGGTACCGCGGTCTTCCTCGCTGCCACTAGCGCAGGCGAGATGGAGGGGGCCGGGGATGCCGAAATTAGCGAGGGTTTCGACGATCCGCTCATGCAGCGAGTTAAACTGATCGCAGCCTTCCGGCACCAAACCCCGTTCGAGAGCCTGCTCCAACCAGACCCATTGGAAGATCGAAGATTCGTAAAGCGCGGTCGGCGTGTCCGCATTGTATTCGAGGAGCTTTGCCGGGCTGTTGCCGCCGTATGAGAAATCCATCCGGCCATAGAAGTTCTTCTCCTGCCGGTTCCAGCTGCCTGCGATGTAATCCCAATAGGTCTCCGGAATGGCGAGGCGACGTAATACTTCCTCGTCGGCCACGGCACGTTCCACAACCGCGAAGCAAAAGTTCTCAATTTCCTCGACCGGGTCTTCGAGGTCGTCTTCGATTTGCCGCAAGGTGAACTGGTAATAGGCGCTTTCATCCCAATAGGGGTCGCCATCTATCGAATGGAAATCGAAGCCGTGTTCGACGGCCGTCTCTTTCCAGTCTTCCCGTACCGCGACGGGGATACGCTGCATATGTTTAGCCGGCGACGGAACCGAAGGAACGGGCTCGGGCGCCAAACCCACCGCGCGAGAGGGTCGAGGTTTTCGTGCTTGGCCGAGCGCCGGTCGATTTGGCGACCTGGGTGCGACCGATTTGATTACCGACCTTTTTATTGTCCGCTGTGCGATAGGATTTCGCGTCATCCTTGGAGCGATAGAGCGGCTGTGAGGCAACGCCGGAACGCCCGCCGAGCATGCTGCCCATCATGTAACCCATCATCAATGGCATAAATATGGAGCCGCCGCTCTGTGTTTGATGCTGCGCCGAAGCTTCGCATTGCTCGGCGCCGAAATCGGCTTCGCAGTCCTGTTGTGACGTATATTTTGGTGCTACTTCAGCATGTTGAGATTTGGCGGCCTGGTAGTCTGCTTCGCACTGTTCGCGATCGACATCGCCGTTGGCGAGGCATTGAGATAGGTTTTGGAAGACGGCCGCGTCCACTGCCGGTTCTTCGCAAGCCGTCAGCGCGAAGACGCTGGCGCTCATCATCACCAAACCGATTGTTTTCGAACGTTTCATTGTATCCCTCTCAATGTTTCGATCTGTCTTCTTGATATAACACTATATCGGCGCTCTTGGAACGATTGCCAAGGGAAGGTTTACTCTTCGACGTTCACGACCATGCTATTTTCTGCGATACCGACACGCGGGATTGTCCGGAGATCCCGGCTCAGATCCGCGAGGGAGCGGTACGGCAGGGATTTAAAGTCGAGTTTTTGCACGAGACGCGGCAATTCGTTGGCGATATCCCGGTCGAAGGCGAAGCATTTCATGATTTCGATCCCGGTCGGCGGCTCCACGATCCAATCAAACCGCATGGATGGTCCCGGGATGTGCAAATCCTTGCCTCCTGCCACGAAGGCGTTGCGGTGGTAATGATTGGGGAAGACGCGCATGATCGCGCCGTCCGCCTGTCGGTAGAAACAATAAAGGTAGCTGTCTCGGCCGGTCTCGATAAACAAGACCATCTTTTGTCCGGTTCGGTAGATCGGGTTGGCGCCGCGATTGCTGCGGATACGTATCGAAATCGGACCCAGCCGGTCGCTGTCCCGCTCGCTCTGATAGGTCTCGTCCGGCTCCAAGGACAGGTCGATCGAGTTCGTGCGGATGTCACCTTGCCAGGTCAGGATGTTATCGCTGCCGTCACGTAATGTGAGTTGAATATCGACTTTCTCGCCCAGCACCCAATAACGGCCGCTTAAGATATAGTCGTCGGTTGGTGACGCCGTCATTTCCCGGTCGGCGGATTTCTGCGCGAGCTTGAGGCCCTGTATTCCTGTCTTGCGCTCAGAAATTACGGCATCGGCGACGTTGATGGATTGACCGACGGTTCCTCTACCCTTGCGGAGTCCACCGATGACGCGGGCAGAAAACCATTTCCCGAAGGGCGTCTGAATGCCGCTGTCGCCATAGCGGACACCCTGTGGGCGAATGGTGCGGATCGTCGGCAGCTGCTGGCGGAAATACGTTGTACTGCGCTTGATGGCGTCCGCAATACCCATAGTGGGCGTGTGGTCGAAATTGTATTCCAAGCGGTACCAGTTGGTTGTCGCTGCGATACCGCCCGTGGAGACATTGGTCGCCCGATATCGGACATAGACCGTGCGCCCGTTACTTTCCGGTTTTACGTCACCGATGATCAAGACATCGGCGCCCGCGTTGCGCATGAGTTTTCCGAGTTTCTCCGATGACTGACGAAGCTGGTTGAAATCGTCTATCTCTTGGGTGACGATTTTGAGATCTTCTCGGGCGACGTATTCATCGCTTTGGTCTTTGCGGCGGATGAGTTCGGCGAGCAATGAATCGCTCAACATCTCAGCGTAATCTTCTGAGACAACAGATTCTTTTTGCCAAAACGGCCAGATCGCGATTTTTCGTTTTTGCGGTTCCGCGTTATCCGGCGTCTTTTCGTCCCACCATTGTTTCAGCTCCCAGGTGGATTTTTTTAGGTGGCCGGAAAGCGTCGACTTTGGTTTTGAGACCTCGATCTTCGGGTTCAGTCCAGCAAGGAGTTCGCCGGCCATAATTCGGACGATCTCGTGCCGATCCTTTAGGGACGTTGGGTTTTTGTCAGCCGCTACCGAAACCGCAGGCAACAGACAGAGCAGAACACAGACAACAAGACGGTATGAGGACCAGGAATGAGTCATTGTGCCGTGTACTCGTTATTACGTTCGGCTGTGTGAATGCCAGGTATGCGTTCCAGCTTTGTGACGATTTCGGCGTCGCTATCGGTGGCTTCGACTTCGACTAGGTGTCGGTTACCTTGCAAGCTTCGCGCTGGCTTCACGGAAACGGTCAGGTCTTCCAGCAAGCGGTGCAATTCGGACTCGATCAAGGAATCGTCGACAGCGATGATGAATTCGCGCAGTTGAGTGGCTTCCTCGGTCTTTTGTCCGGCGAAAATACCGCCGATTAGTATCAGGAGGGCGACACCGATAAGAGTTTTGACTAATGATTTTCGCATTTTGGTTCTCAATATAGGCTCTTGCCGCTGATGTTACTGCAATCCGGTATTTACTGTCCGGT
>CAJWTF010000136.1 GCA_913046825.1 uncultured Rickettsiales bacterium
GGCTGAGTGGCGTCAACTTGTTGCCTAAACTAGGAAAGTTATCGTCTTCAGGTGTGCGAATTATATAGTCTGACAACGCCAAAAATGTGATAAGTTGATGCAGATTGAGGATAAGACGGCGTGCTAAATCTGATTGCGAATTTGAAATCTGACATTTCCCGCGCTTCTGATGTGCGGGTGTTGGGGCGTGTTAAAGCCTTACAGGGAATGCTGGTCGAAGTCGGTGGCGTCCAGTCTTTTTTGTCGGTTGGTGACCGCTGCACGCTAATCGGACGCAAAGGCGAAAAGGTGACTTGCGAAGTCGTGGGGTTTCGGGACGACCGCGCGCTCGCAATGCCGTTTGGCTCGCTTGATGGTATTGGCCTAGGTTCGATCGCGGAGGTTGGGGAGAGCAATTCCGTCGCTTATCCCGACGAAGGTTGGCTGGGGCGTGTCGTGAATGCTTTCGGAGAGCCGCTCGACGGTAAGGGCCAACTCAGCCGCGGTGACGTGCCGTATCGTGTTAAACGTCCGCCCCCGCCAGCCCATGCGCGCGGGCGTGTTGCCGGGAAGATCGACCTCGGTGTTAAATCTTTGAATGCCTTCGTTACATGTTGTCGCGGACAACGGATGGGGATTTTCTCTGCTTCCGGTGTCGGCAAGTCGATCTTGATGTCGATGTTGGCGCGGTACTCACACGCCGATGTGATTGTGATTGGATTGGTCGGAGAACGTGGGCGCGAGGTAAAAGAGTTTCTCGAACAGGATTTGGGTGAGGAAGGACTGGCGCGGTCCGTCTTGGTGGTCGCGACGTCGGATGAATCTCCGTTGATGCGTCGTCAGGCTGCCTATATGACAATGACGGTGGCCGAGTACTTTCGCGATCAGGGTCATGATGTCTTATGCTTGATGGATAGCGTCACGCGCTTCGCCATGGCTCAACGGGAAATTGGGCTTTCCGCCGGCGAACCACCTTCCAGCAAGGGCTATACGCCGACAGTATTTGGCGAACTTCCAAAACTTTTGGAACGGGCTGGTCCCGGAACGGGTGAGGGTACAATTACCGCGATGTTCGCGGTCCTGGTGGAAGGAGATGATCACAATGAGCCGATTTCCGATGCGGTGCGAGGAATTGTCGACGGGCATATCGTTCTCGACCGTGCGATCGCGCAACGCAACCGCTATCCGGCCATAAATATCCTTCGGAGTGTGTCTCGAACCATGCCGGATTGTAATTCGGAAGAACAGAACGCTTTGATTAATCACGCGCGATCTCTAATGGTTACTTACGAAGATATGGCGGAACTGATTCGTCTGGGCGCATACCGCAGCGGAAGTGATCCTGCAGTCGATGAGGCCATCCAATTCCATAGTGCGTTGGAAGATTTTCTCTCGCAGGGGAAAATGGAAGCCTTTACGCTTGAGGAGAGTTACGCGAACCTGGGCGCCATATTCGGTCAACAACCGACATGAGCGTGATAGAGAAACTAATTCGCTTTCACAAATTCGACTTGGATGAGAAGCGGCGAGTTTTACGGGAATTGGAAGAGCAGGAATCGCGTATTCAGGAGGGGATAGACCGTATCAATCAAGAGGTTGAATCCGAGCAGGCATTTGCTCGGGGAACAGCTGACTTCGCACCTTATTACGGGGGATATGCAATGCGAAAGAAAGGTCGCCGCGAAGCCCTCGAAGTGGAACTAGGCAAAGCCCATGGGGAAGTTGAAGACGCTCGTGAGATCGTAGTTCAAGCCTTTGAGGAACTCAAGAAGTACGAGATTACCAAGGATCAAGATGACCACCGCGCCTATTTGGAAGAGGAACGGCAAGATCGGATTGAGTTGGATGAGATTGCTTTAACGGGTCATCTGCGAAAGTCGACTTCTTCCTGATCTACTGGCCTTTTAAAGATGCGCAAAGAGCAGTGACGAATTCTGCCAACGGGGTTGCTGATCCACCAAGGTAATTTGGCGGCCAGGGGTATCACCCGGAGATTGGGTAATTTCGATCCGGACCCATCGTGGCACGACTTCATTATTAAAATCGTCCAAGAAAGTATGGGCATAGGCCTCGAACGGTTCATTCAAATGCGATGCCGTGGATTCAAGGTATGTCACGAAACAGTTGGTCCGGAGCAAGAGTTTATCGGGCACATAGGTCAGCGAAATGGACAGTTGTTCGCTGAGGTCCCGCTTCAGGATCGTTAGATAGTCGATCTTCGGATTGGGATTAGCGATTGTTCCCAGGCAAGCACGAATTTTGAGTCTGTCGTCGCCGTCTGTTTCGATCGCGTTCATACAGCGAAACCGGACTGAGATGCATGGATTTCTTGGGTTGGGTTAAGTTCGAAAACTAAGGTCTTCTGGAAATTAATCGTTCCGGTAAATCCAAGCGCGGAGATCGCATTGGCGAATATCGCTCTGATATCGTCGTGCATACCTTCGGACAAGGCGTCGCGGTTCCGAACCATCAGATCAATGGTTTTTTCGCGCGATAAGCCGTCGAACTGGAACGGTCCCAATTTGCTGAACTCAACTTCGATGACAAAGCGAATGTCGCGGTTCTTTTCCTGTTCGCCCTCGTTTTCGGGTTCTTTCTCGCCTCTAACGAAGAGTTTGAGCTGTTGGAGGTTGGCCCCTGCCAATAGAGGAATGATATAAGAGCGCCATTCCTGACCCGATGGTTCGTTTGCCATTCGCTGCATTTCGCCAATATCTCGGCGGAGACGATCAAGCAGATTGCCGCCGGATCGTTGCAGAATTCGCATCGCTTCTTCACCCATCCAACGCCTAAGATCCCCGGTCATCATGGCTGATAAGAAGAACAACATGCCGGTGGTCATCGGACCGCCGGCTTGCGGTAGAATTTGCTGTGTCATATTTCGAGCCGCTGCCGGATCGCTAGATTGAATGGCGGCCATGGCGTCTTTCAAGGTCTCCCATTGCTGGGATAGCAGCAGTGAGGAGGTATCGCCGGTTCCCATAGGGAATTTTGGTGTGCCTATCATGTGCAGGTTTAATTGAGTCCCGCGAGGCAAGGTGGAGCGTGCCGAGAGGGCAATTTCGCCGAGGGGGGTTCGAACAATGGTTTGGCCAGTCGGTGTCGTGCCGGTCACGGTTCCGGTCAATACACCTTGAGCATCCGGGAAGGCGAGAGGTGCTCCAGAGCCAACAGGGACTACCGAGATGATGCGGACATTGAAAGTCGAACCGCTGGGAAGGACAGTGGTTTGCGAGCTGCCGCCGGTCGAAGTACTGCCGCTCAAGGAAGTTCCTGGCACTGGTGCGCCGCCTGATGCTGACGCGACGCTGGGCTTTGCGGTACCGCGGATTGTAGGCGCACCAGCAGGTGTCGATTGGGTGACTATACCCGAGGCCGACGTTGCTCCCGGTATGCCTTGTGATAGTGGTGGGTTGGGAACAGGGACGGGACGTAAGACGGTCGCACTGGCGATGCTCCCTTGGGTTAAAGTCGAAGTGATTGCGGGGGTTGTCAACGCGTTGGCGGTTTGGAGTGTCCGGTTTTGGCCAAGGAGCGGCACAATCAGTACTTGGGATCGGGCACCTGTAGTTTGGACTTGAAGGTTGAGAGTACTGCCGTTCAGGAGGTTGGCGGCGGTTTGAAGGGTTAGTTGGCCGCTATCGCTCTGCAACAGAAACTGCCCTGGAGCGACGCGATTAAGGACAGTGGCGGCGAGAATTTGTCCTAGTTGTAACGGCTTTTGCGGTGTTGCGGATTGCACGATAGTGCCCGTAGATGTCGCAGTTGGGGCGGTGGTGTGGAGGACCGCGCTCGATGGCGGTGTTGGCGGAACCGGGGTGTTCATTAACCCGCCGCCGCGCCGCTAGACAATTTTCTTCCGTCAGTTTGAGCCCGTCGGCGCAAGTTTATCATCTTCCACTGTCTCCTCTAGAGAGGTTTCTTGGGGAGAGTTGAACGGTTCTATTTCTTGTTCTCCAGATTTCCGGATGGGTGTTTTAGGCACTGTTTGTGCGGGCTCTGATGGTAAGAGAAGGCGGGACAGCGATACATGGTTCATAGGCCGCAATCCGTTGACGATATTAGGCGATGGGCTGACATCGCAAAAAGCCAGGCCCGAGGCGTCTATCGACGCCAGAACACTACCCAAACGGCGTACCATATCAAGGCCGGTTATTAGCATGCGGCTTGGTGCTACTTCCCCGTAAGCTTTCACGATTTCAATTGCTTCGATCGGGTCGCGGCCCGCAGTGAGAACGAGAACTGGTTCGACGGCTATTGCACTCGTGAGATCGACAAGTTTACTCATATCCTCGGGGCTGTAGGGATTAACTCCCATCGAGTCGATGACGATCAGATCTTCCGGATTGGCGTTTTCTATGGCTTCGATAAGCGCCAGAGGGTCGGGGGCGGGGACCACGTCGAGACCGAGACGGGTCGCATATGAAGCAAGCTGCTCGATACCTTGCGCGCGAACCGTATCCGTTGTGATCAAGCGCATAGAATGGCCGCCGATGACTGCCCGTGCTGCCATTTTTGCAGCGGCGGATGTCTTACCTCCACCGGGTGGGCCAATCAGCATGATCGGGCGCGATTGCCCTCCTGATTCCAGAAGTGGCATGAATTCGAAAATTGATTGAAGGGCACCGGCGAGCGCCATTTGTGTATTGGATACCGCTTGGGCGGCAACCGAATTTAAAATACGGTCCACCAATTCGGGAGGTGTGCCGTGGTCATCCAGCGCGTTGCTGATTAATTTTAGGGTTTCAAAGGTGACGGCTCTTTCGTCCTCTGGGATATGCCGGTCTTCGGCATCTGACGCGGCCGTCACGCGAACTCCGCGCGTGCCTTCGTCTTCATGGGTCGCGACGATGATGGCTTCGGCGCCCATTTGTTCACGAACGAGTTCCATCGCTTCCTGCATGGTCCGCGCGTGGATTGTCTTAAGCCTCATTCGTGTTTAGTCCCGTTCATGTGTATTTCGAGCCTACACTTGACCCAAAGTTTTGATTTTTGCTTTTGGGTGTACTTCATTTTGCGACATGACGACAGTCACGGGACGGAATCGTTCGACTACCGATCTGACGAATGGACGGATGCCGGGACTGACCAGAAGGATCGGCGTCTCGCCTTGCATAGCATGACGTTCGAATACGGTGCGGACTGCGGTGATAAATTGCTGTAGTTTGCTCGGTGCCATTGAGAGTTGTCGGTCGTCGCCTTGGCCGATGATCGCTTCGGCGAACGATTGCTCCCATTCCGGCGAGAGGGTCACCAGCGGGATAAAACCCTGTTCGTTGACGACATCGTCAGAGAGTTGCCGTGCAAGCCGGGCACGGACATGTTCCGTAATCTGGCCGATGTTGCGGGTGTAACCACAAGCCTCGGAGACACCTTCGAGGATTGTTGCGAGATCGCGTATGGATATCCGTTCGCCAAGCAGATTCTGCAGGATGCGCTGAATACCGCCGATACTGATTTGGTTCGGAACTAAATCGGCGATGAGTTTTTGATGTCCCGCATCCAGTTCGTCCAAGAGCTTCTGTGTCTCGGAGAAGGACAGCAGTTCGGACATGTTATCGCGGACGATTTCCGTCAGATGTGTTGTAATGACTGTAGGCGCATCAACCACGGTGAAGCCGCGGAACATTGCTTCCTCGCGGTGTTGTTCGCCAACCCACATCGCGGGCAAGCCGAATGTCGGTTCAATGGTCGCTTCGCCGGGAAGCGAAATTTGCTCGCCTCTGGGGTCCATGACCAGCAGGTTGTTGGGCCGAAGCTCTCCGGCCCCCGCTTCGATCTCCTTGACCCGTAGGATATAGTTGTTGGGTGGTAGCTGCAGATTGTCCTGGATACGGACTGCGGGCATGATGTAGCCCATTTCACCCGCCAATTGTCGGCGCAACGCCTTGATTTGATCCGTGAGACGCCGCTCACTCGGATTGTTGATCAGCGATAACAATCCATATCCCAATTCCAAGCGGATATTGTCAATTTGGAGTGCGGCACCGATGGGTTCTTCTGGTGGCGGTGCAGTATGTTTTTCCTCCTCCGCCTTGGCTTCATCATCCTCCTCCTTTTTAATTCGCGCGTTTAGGACGAATGCGTTGTAACCAGTGATCGAGGCGATGATCAGGAAGGGCAGGGCAGGCATACCCGGGAGGACGGCTAACGTCACGAGCACGCCCGTAGCGAGGGTCATAGCGATTGGATAATGCGTGAGTTGGTTGAGGACGGCTTCGTCCGCGGCCCCCTGGACGCCGGATCTCGTGACCAGCATACCGGCTGCGATTGAGACGACTAAGGCCGGGATTTGTGTGACCAGACCATCACCAATGGTCAACAGGGTATATGTCTCAGCGGCATTGCCGAGGGTCATATTCTGCTGCGCTGTGCCGATGATGATGCCACCAACAATATTGATGAACGTAATCAGCAGTCCAGCAATTGCGTCGCCCCTAACGAATTTTGAGGCACCGTCCATAGCGCCAAAGAAGGAGTTTTCTTCCTCCAATTGGCTACGGCGTTTACGTGCAGCCTCTTCGCCAATCAAGCCCGAAGACAGGTCAGCATCGATCGCCATTTGCTTGCCGGGCATGGCGTCCAAGCTAAACCGTGCCGCGACTTCGGCGATGCGCCCAGCGCCCTTTGTAATAACGACGAAGTTAACAATGACGAGAATGCCGAAGACGATGATACCAATGACGTAATTGCCGCCAACAACGAAGTTACCGAACGCCTGAATGACCTGTCCAGCCGCGGCACCTCCGGTATGGCCATCCGCTAAAATCAATCGCGTGGATGCGAGGTTTAATGCAAGGCGCAACATTGTCGCGATCAACAAGAGTGTTGGAAACGTATTTAATTCCAGAGGGTTCTGAATAAAAAGAACCGTCATTAAGATGACTAAGGAAAAGGTAATCGAGATTGCGAGAGAGAAATCCAAGAGCCAGGTAGGCATTGGAAGTAGGAGCACGACGAGTATCGCTATGACGCCCAGTGCAAGCGCGATATCCCCACGTTTAAATATTTCGGGGATTTGGAATGCCGGACCATCGGCATTTCCATCACCAGATTCCGTTGCCTGATCGGGCGCCGATTCACTCATAAGCTTTCCCTGGCATTAATAGCCATCACACGGATTTTCCTCTTGATTAATTTTCACCGGGCATGGGGACGGCCATGCCGTCTTCGTTATATAGTTTCAATTTATTGCGCAATGTTCGGATCGAAATACCGAGTATATTCGCGGCGTGCGTCCGGTTGCCGAGACAATGTTGAAGAGTGTCTATGATAAGGTCACGTTCGACTTCAGCGACGGTACGACCGACCAACCCCTTAGTATGGTTATCGTCGGTGGTTTCTGCCAAACCGTTCTCAATGATGGAGGCCGCGGTGGTTACTGGCATCGATGCGACTTCCTCACTGGCTCCGCTTAAGATAATCGCGTCGGTTCCAATTTCTGTACCTTGCGCGAGTAATACGGCTCTATGCATCGCGTTCTCTAATTCTCGCACATTGCCGCGCCACCCATGGCTCTGAAGTTGTGCCATCGCTTGATCCCCGATGGGGAGACGCTCGACGCCATTCGCTTCGGAATATTTCTCTATAAAGAAATTCGCCAAAACCGGTATATCAAGCGGTCTTTCGCGCAGTGACGGGATTTTAATTTCAATGACGTTGAGGCGAAAGAACAAATCCTCACGGAATTCCCCCTGACGAACCGAAGCTTCGAGGTCGCGATTCGATGTCGCTAAAATTCTGACGTCGATCTTGATCGTCTGGGTGCCGCCGACGCGATCGATTTCGCGTTCCTGAATGGCGCGCAGGAGTTTTGCCTGAAGGCGGGTATGCATCTCGCTGATTTCATCGAGGAGAATGGTGCCACCGTTGGCTTCCTCGAATTTGCCAATCCGCCGGGCGACAGCACCTGTAAAGGCGCCTTTCTCGTGACCGAATAGTTCGGATTCCAAAAGGTTTTCGGGTATGGCTGCGCAGTTTACTGCGACAAAACTATTCGTCGAGCGTTTGCTCTTGGCGTGGATGTAGCGGGCCATGAGCTCTTTACCGGTGCCCGAATGTCCGGTGATTAAGGCGGAGGCATCAGAGGGTGAAATTCTGTCGGCGAAAGCCAGCACCCTTTTCATCGCCGAGTCGGCGTGGACGATGGCATTGCTTTCCTGACTGACTGCCTCTAAGACCGCCGCAATCAGTTCGGGATCGGGCGGGAGGGGAACATATTCTTTGGCACCACCCTTGATTGCGTTAACGGCGGCATTGCTATCATTGCCGATACCGCAGGCTACGATTGGAAGATTGATTCGTTCCGTGGCAAGCTGCTTTACCATATCGCCGACGTCTAAATTGACATCGACCATGGCGACTTCGGCGCCTTGTCCGGAACGCAACGCATTCATCGCTTCTGTTATGGTGTTCACGTGTGTGACTTTTGCACCGCGCGTGAGGGCGATCTTGCTCGCCTCAGTTATATGGCCTTCCAGTCTGCCGACAATCAAAACTTTCATGTTATTCCTGTTCTCTAGTCTTTAGTTCGGCACTAGCCGAAATATTCAATCCGTTGATCCGGTGGGAGAATGGTGTTCAGCAGCATCTCAAGACGCCGTGGATTTTCGTGACGACCCATTGAGGCAGTCGCCATGACGTGAATCTGGTTGATTAAAGCGTCCTCGCTAGAGTTCCGTTCCAGCTTCGAGGCGAGGGGTGAAAAGATCATATTGGCCATCACCGCACCGTAAAAAGTGGTGAGTAAGGCGACAGCCATACTGGGGCCGATCGTGCTTGGATCGCTAAGATTGCCGAGCATTTGAACCAAGCCGACGAGGGTGCCAATCAGTCCCATTGCGGGAGAAATTTCGGCTGCCTTGCGCAAAACACCGACGGTACGTGTATGTCTTCGCGCCGCTGCCTGCATTTCCCCTTGCATGATGCGCTCGATTTCGTCGCCCGACGAACCGTCGAGCAACATCTTGAGGCCTTTGTGCAGCATTTCTTCGTTCATCAAGCGGGGAACATACGGCTCCATCGTCAGTAGGCCTTTACGGCGGGAAAGATCGGCGAGTTGCAAGACATGCAAGGCGGCCGATGCTGGGTTACGTGTGTGATAAAAGACCGTCGACATGACGATGGCGAATGCAGTACCGACATCACGGAAAGAATAGCATGCAACCGTTATCCCGAATGTGCCACCGATGACAATGCAAATTGAAGGGATATCGATAAAGGCATAGGGGCTACCGCCGAGCACGATTGCTGTGATGATTAGGGCGAAAGCACCGAGAATTCCGAAAAGCGTGGCGATATCGACGATAGAGCGCACCGAGGGCGCACGCACGAATTCGGTCTTTTCAGGGGGGGCCGAATTGGTATCGGTCGACATCTTGTGCGTTATCCAGTTGCCGTCAGTGTTAAGATTGGTCCGACTTAATGATTTCCGTCATTGTCACGCCGAGTTTGTCATCGACGATGACGACTTCGCCGCGCGCGACAAGGCGGTTGTTGACATATATATCGATCGCTTCCCCGACCTTACGGTCTAGTTCGACAACCGCGCCGCGCCCGAGCTTAAGTAATTGGCTCACTTGCATCGACGCCTTGCCGAGCACTGCGGAAACCTGAACGGGGATATCGTATACGGCTTCAAGGTCCTGGGCGCCCTGTGGTAAGCCTGCATCCATATCCCCCATATCCATGGAATCGTCTTCTTCATTGCCCGACGGCTCCGGCGTTTCGGCTTCAAGTTCGCTTAATTGCAGGTTATCGTCGTCGACCATATAGGCCTCCTATTGGAATTTGATGGTTCATGTCGGTTTCGGATTCACCGACATTTCCGACACATCATCGATTGTTGCTTCTTGATCGAGGTCACTGTGGGGGATGTCAATGATTTGGCCATCCGGATCGTGGGAAGATTCCGCTAGATCAGCTGGAGGACAGTACGTTCCTTGTTCTGCCGCTATGGTTTCGGCGTCCATTGGAACGGCGTCATCGGTAACATTCAAGCTCTCAGGTATCTCCGTTGCAGCAACTTCTGGAGCCGTTTCCGCTTCCGCTGTTATTTCGGCTTCCATCCCGTCTATCGGCAAAGGTGCCGGTAGCTGCGCGCCAATTTCCAACGCAGTTGTTGGCGTATGGCGAGGTACGGCTTGGGATAAAGCCTCTATTTCCCTCAACGTCGCCTCGATAATGCGCTCGGCATCGCCTTCGCTCCAGCGAATGCGGCAATCCGCTGGACCTAATTCGCTATCGCCGGTCACCTCAAGTATACCGCTGAAGCCAATGCGTCCTGTCAGATCGATTAAGTTACGTTCGATCTCGGGTAG
>CAJWTF010000137.1 GCA_913046825.1 uncultured Rickettsiales bacterium
ATCACCATCCCAAAAACCATCAACTACCACTGGATCGCCTACAGGCGGATTGAACAAAGCCTTAAGTTGCAAATCACGAGCTGGATTATCGTATTGTTTGAGACTGATTAACTCTCCTTGAAAACGTGACCACTTTGGTATCAAAGTTTGTTTCTCTTGAGCCTCTAATAAGACTGAATAACTAATTGAAACTATCAGAATCGCCATGAAGGCGACTCGATTTATTAATTTTTGTCTAATAAGGAAACACATGACAATATTACAAAAAGAACTGGAGCTAAGATGTCAGAAACCGCCATTAAGAGCAAACGGGATTAACAATAGGCTTACTATGTATTAAAATAATCAATTATATAATTTGTGTATATTTAATGAATAAGCTTTTAATTTGATGTTGATTGACAATGGGGTTTCTGAAAGATCGAGTAAAAATAGGAGCCGATATTTGTTTGGCAATCAATGGTGCGAATACCAGACGCGCTGAATTATCTTGCAACGCTTCGCACGAAGGTTCCCTCAATGGAATGCCAGTGTTGTTACTGGCGTTTTTCTATATGCTACTCAGATAATACTTTGGGCATATTTTGCGAAATCAAATGAAAACTTATATAAACTTATTATTGGTACTCTTTCTATGAATAACTCAAAAGTAAATCTATTTGTAACGGGTAGTATTGTTGGTGCAGTACTGGTGGTAGTTGCCGGTCTCAGCATGGGATGGCTTGTCACCAGCGGTGGGGCTAATGGCCAAGCAACCGCAATGTCGGAAACGGCGGTCAAGGATCAGCTTGTTCCCATCTGCATGCATCAGTTCAACAATCAAGCTGATAGCGTAGGCAAACTGGAAGCGCTGCGCGGGCTTGGAACTTATAAGCGGGAAGAATTCCTGACATCCCAAGGTCTGGCCAATATGCCGGGTAGCGA
This sequence comes from uncultured Rickettsiales bacterium, assembly GCA_913046825.1. The sequence goes on from CAJWTF010000137.1 coordinate 925, forward strand.
TTCCGCCGTTCGGGGTGTCGCACGCGAATGTGCCGCTTGATTGCTCGAAGCTAAAATCTAAGAGGTTTCCTTCCGGCATGCGGCGATCAAGAACTCGGTATTCCCCTTGGGCCCCTTAATGGGACTCTCGGAGATACCGAGAACTGACCAACCGATCTCAGCTAACCAGTCTTCCACTTCGCGGCAGACCCGCGCATGGACATCCGGATCGCGGACGACGCCGCCTTTGCCGACGTCTTTACGCCCTGCCTGAAATTGCGGTTTGATCAATGCGATCAGAGTGGCCGACGGTTTTGCCCGGGTGAGGGAAGCGGGGAGCACTTTCTCCAAGCCGATGAAACTGGCGTCGCAAACCACGATATCGGCGTCCTCCGGGATGTGTTCGACTGTCAGATAGCGCGCATTAGTGCTTTCCAGAACGACGACGCGGTCGTCCTGACGTAGCTTCCAGTCCAGCTGGCCTTTTCCAACATCGACTGCATAGACCGTGGCCGCGCCCTTTTGCAGAAGCACGTCGGTGAATCCACCAGTCGATGCACCGATATCGATACAGATGCAGTTCGTCGGATCGACTTCGAAATGATTGAGCCCGTGGTCGAGCTTCATGCCACCCCGCGACACCCAGGGATGATCGCCGCCACGGACCGTAATGTCGGCATCGCTGGCAACAAGATCGCCTGATTTATCGATGCGTTGTTCGCCGATATACACGGTCCCGGCCATGATTAGTGCTTGCGCCCGGGTGCGGCTCTCCGCCAGACCGAGATTGACCAGTGCCTTATCGGCACGTATTCGTTTCGCGCGACTGCTCATCGGGTGGCAACCTTGGTCAGCCGGTGGAACCGGAGTGTCAGCAAGAGTGCGACAATTCCAAGCGCGATGAGCAGTCCCCACCAGACACCATCACCGCGTATCGGTGTTTTGAATGCCATGTAGAACGCCGCGGGGAAGCCGATGATTAAGTAGGAGACACCGGCGATCATCATGGGAAAACGCGTGTCCCTCAATCCCCGCAGGACATGCGCGGCGATACATTGAATGCCGTCGGACAATTGGAAAAGGGCGGCGATCAACAAAAAGGACATTCCCAAGCTTACCACCGCGGCATTCGCTGGCACATCTACGTCGATAAACAATCCGATCAGGAATTGTGGCGATAAGGCGAAGAGCAATGCCGGAAAGAACATGAACAGAAAGCCGATGCCGATCGCCATCCAACCGGCGCGCCGCACCCCTTCCGTATCTTTTCGGCCGACCGCGAGCCCCACGCGAATGACTGCCGCCTGCCCAATGCCAAGCGGCACCATGAAGCTGGTGGCCGCGAGATTGAGTGCGATGGTATGCGCCGCGATTTCCGCCGTGCCTAAATTCCCCATCATGAAGGTGGCGGACGCAAAAAGCATATGCTCCATCATGATCATCGCGGTGATTGGTGTTCCGACCCGGAAGATATCCCGAAAAACCGACCAGTCAGGTCGCCAAAATCGACCAAGAACACGGTAGCGCCGTAATCGATTGGCCTTCGATGCGATCAACATGATCGCCGCGCACATCACCAGGTTTGTAACCGTCGTCGCGATACCAACGCCCATGACGCCGAGTTTAGGGAATCCCCATACGCCGAAAATCAACGCATAATCGGCGAGGCCGTTGACGAGGAAGCCCGTGCACGTCACTGCCAGGATGAAGCTCGGGCGTTCCATGACGGCGATGAACCCCCGCATGGCGATCACGCAGAGCCCCGGCAAAATGCCCCAAACCGCGGCTCGGACGTATTCCTGAGAGACGATGGCGATATCCGGCGATTGTCCGAGCAAGAGAAAGATTTTCTCTGCCGGCCACAGCGCCAAAATCGACAGTAACCCGAGCAAGGTCGCGACCCAGAGTCCTTGGCGGATGGTGCGCCGCATGAGACGTGTGTTTCGGGCACCATGCGCCTGCGCCGCCAATGGGGGGACTGCCGCAAGAATGCCCATGCACAGCAGATAGACGACGATATAGAGGGTCGAGCCCAACCCAACCGCTGCCAGCGCATCGCCACCGAGCCGCCCGATCAACACGGTGTCGGTCAAAGTCAGCGAGAATTGCGCCAATTGCGTCAAGGCGAGTGGCCCCGCAAGCCGTGACGTGGCCCGGAACTCATTCCGCCAGGGGTCGTTGATGTGGATTGCCGGTCTCATGTCCAATGCTTAGACCGGGGAGGAAACGGGGTCACGCGGATTCGGTGGAAGATATATTGGCTCTGCCCATATCCGAGGATTGGGTCTTCAAGGGGGATCGATTTTGTCGTTACGTGGATCGCATCGTTCGCCAAACGTAAAACACCACCCTGCAGTTTGGAGAGAGACATGAGCCAGAGCCTATTTCCCAACGACAACGTCTATATCAGCGAAGCCAACTTCACCGAGGCCCTCACACAACGGGCCAACCCCGACAGACCGCGTATGGGACGGATGGCCTGTGGGTCGGGGTGACGCGGGTGACGGCGCGCGACGTCCCCAGCCAATGGCACCACCACGCCGACAACGACTGCATTATGTGTACGATCGCCTGTGAAATCCGGGTTGATTGGGGAGAAGAGAGGGAGAATTCGTTTGTGATCGCCCCGGTTGTGATCGCCCTGTTTAAGCGCGGCGTCATACACCGCGCGTAAATCATCGACGCCGAGGAAGACGTCCGCTTCATGGTGGTCCGCACGGGATCCGGCGAGACCGTCATGAATGTCGATGGGCCAGGGCCGAATGTGATCGTTGGTTAGATCGCCGTTGATAGCTAATTGTGCGCCTCGTTCCACGATCACGAAAAAATGGCTCTATCGATAGCAACAGAGGTTTCGTAGACCAATGGGGCGCCACAACGATTGTTGTGTGGAACGGCCAACCGCTCTACGACGGGAAGAACGAGCCCGAACATCGCGAGCTATTCAGCGAAGACCTTTGGTAAGTATAAACGAGAAACGGGAGCATGTACCCAGCGACAAAAATGTTAATCGTGATGCTCGTCCTTTTCTTCGCCTGCGTCATACTGGCGGCTATTTTTGGAGAACGGTTTTGGGCACCCGCAGTGTGGGCTTTCGGAGCTGTCGTGTTCACTGCTTACCGTTTTATGGTTCGCAAGAGGACGACTCTCCCAAGCGCTAAGACAACGATTAGCTGGACGGTTTCCGCGGAATGGGTGGCGGTTCGCCCCATTCTTGCGGCCATCTGCGGGATAGCGGCCTGATCGTCTAGATTGATTATCGAACCGTTCTGCCTACCTAATTCACAAACAGAACCGCTTTCACGACGAGGAGCATTGATCAGCCATGGAATACCGTAGAGTTTCCGCAGATTGCCATTTGGATATGCCTTGGATGCCGCCGGAGTTGTTTGTCTCCGAAGCCTCCGCTGAGATGAAGGACCGCATGCCCTTTGTCACGGACGGGCCGGACGGTCCGCAATGGGTGACGAACAAGGGCGCGAATTTCGGGCTGTTGAACGGTGTCGGGCCGGGTGGCGTCAAGCTGGTCCCAGGCCAAAATCAGCGTGTCGACAAGATGGCTGAGACCGGCATGTTTTCCGACGGTAAACAAGGCATTCAGCGCCCCTCGGACCCGCATCTGCGGCTGAAGGAAATGGAACGCGACGGCGTTGATGCGGAAGTCATCTTCGGCATTCTCGGATCGGCCTCGAAGATGCAGGACCCGGAAGCGGCGATTGAGATGTTCCGCATCTACAATGACTGGCTGGTGGATTTCTGCAGCCATTATCCCAACCGACATATCGGCCTCGCTTGCTTGCCGTACGGCGATGTCGACGCCGCGGTGGCGGAGATTTACCGCGTCGCCAAGAAAGGCCTGCGCGGGTTGGAGCTGTCATGCTCATGGGATATGGACCCGATGTGGCATCCGAGCTGGGAGCCGCTTTGGAAGGCGGTGGACGAAGTACAGTTACCACTCCACTTCCACACGTTCCCGACGACCGATCCGAAGGCGCGCGAGCAGGCGTCCGGTCAGGTGCGCCGCGCGGCGTTGTTCACGGGTGTCACCGCGTTCCAGATGGGCTTGGTGAATATCCTCGCGGCGGTGATTGGTGCAGGTGTGTTGGAGCGCTACCCGAACATCAAGATATCGCTTGGCGAGAGTGGGATCGGGTGGATTCCCTATGCGCTCGATCGCATGGATTTTGAGTACGAAGACCGCTTCCGCGACCTCATGCCACTGAAGCCGTCGGAATATTGGCAGCGTCAGTGCCGCGCGACGTTCCAGTATGACGTAATCGGACCGGGGTTGATCAACAAGAACGGCTTGATGACGGAAGACTCTCTGATGTGGGGATCCGACTATCCGCACACGGATGGGATCTGGCCGGAATCTGACAAATATATCGATGAGCAGTTCGCGGGCCTAACAGCGGCGCAGATCAAGAAGATCACGTGCGATAACGCGGTGGAGTTCTACGGTCTGAAAAACTAAATCGGGTTTAGCGCTCCAGGTAAATGCCGACACCGGCTTGCCGGGCACGCTCGTATGCCAGGATGGCCAGTGCCAGATCGCCGATGGCGAGGCCGCGAAAGATGAAGGCGAAGCGTTCGCTTTCATCCCGCCGTCCGGAAATGCGTCCGGTCACCAGGTCCAAAAGGTCCTCGCCGATCAGCTCGGCGGGGATCATCTGTTGTTCCATCTCAGCCTCTTGGGTGGCATCCTCGATGATTATGCGGTTGAATTGGTCTAGAGTTTCCAGCCGCCAGGTGCGCGCCAGATCGAGCAGGTTCACATAGGCGCCGGGCTTGACCCAGTCCGTCTGCAAAAACGGTTTCAGTCCTGGGGCCAGGGGAACCGATGATACGATGATATCCGCATCCTCGATGGCACTACGCGGGTCGTCGTAATCCGTTGCTGTCAGGCCGAGCGCTTCGGCCTTTTCTGCTAACAGCGTTCGATTGGCCTCGCCGCGTCCGAAAATGTGCACGTGGCGCAGCGGACAGAAATCGAGGAAAGCGTCGAGATGACTGCGCGCTTGGGCACCGCTGCCGATGAAGGCGATGGTTTCGGAATCCTTGCGCGCGAAATGCCTCGCGGCGACGGCGCTCAAGGCCGCCGTCCGTATCTCCGTAATCCATGCGCCATCCATAATCGCAACTGGGTAGGCGGTCGCTTGGTCGAACAAGGTGATGGTCGCCCCGATCGTTGTCATCCCTTTATGGGCATTGGCGGCGTTTGCGCCAAGCGCCTTCACCGCCATGAAAGGCGGATCTTCGGAGACCGCGAGTGTGGCCATAAACAGCACGTCGTCGACCGGTCGGAGGAGGCTTTTCGGCGCATTCAGTACGCGTGCCGCATCGCGCTCGCGACACAGATGCTCGATCTGCGCCACGGTGTCGGCGGCTGTCAGCCCAAGTGTTTCAATGTCTGGTCGGCTCAGGTAGAGTAGCTTGTCATCAGTCGACATTCAGTACTGAGCCTTCAACCGCGATCACGCGATTTCTTGAACCAAGCATCTTCGTCGACGAAGCGTTCCGCGTTCCAGCTGAGTGCGGCCTTCAGACCGTCTTTCTCACGGATTGTGTTGAATTCATCGATCTCGGGTGAGGAATTCGGGCTCGCGAGTGCGATGGATTCGAGTTCCAACGAACGCTCAATGACTTGCCGCACGCCCATCAATTCGTAGGACGAGTTGATCAGCTTCTTATTGTACTCAACGGTCGCGGCGGGGAGTTTGGCGATGGTCAGCGCTTGGCGCTCTACCGCTGCGTCCAGTTCGTCGAGCGGGACAACCTCGTTCACGAGGTCCAGGCGTTTGGCTTCGGTCGCGTCTATCAGGTTGCCGGTGTAGAGAAGTTCACGAGCTTTCGTCATGCCGATGACCCATGGCCAAATGGCAGGAATGTAGGGGCCGCCGGTGCGAATCTCCGGCGCGCCGAACTTAGCGTCCTCGGAACAAATACGCAGGTCGCAGAAGGTTGCGGTCGCAAGGCCACCCGCGATGCAAAATCCATGGATTTGCGCGATGATTGGTTTTGGATTGTTCCAGAATACATCCCACCATCCGGATGCGCTGAAACTCTTACCCTTTAGGTACTTCGCGCGTCGTTGGACCGCATTCACCTTGGCTGAGGTTGTGATGTCGAAACCGGCGCTGAAGGCCCGGCCCGCCGCCTTGAGCACGATCACCCGGATAGTGTCGTCTTCCCAGCCCGCATCCTCGAGAGCGTGCCGAACTTCGAGCTGCAAATCATCGGACAGTGCGTTCAATTTGTCTGGCCGATTTAAGGTGACGTATGCAATGGGACCCTGCTTCTCGTAGATGATGTTTTGGTAATCCATTTGATCTCTCCCTAAATCACGCGCTCCGCCACGAAATCCATGAATGCCACCGCACCTTCTGTCGCGTGACTACAGGCGATGGCGTGCTTGGCGTGGGGCACGACCATCATATCTGAATTTGGCAAAAGAGAATGAATTTCCGCCGACATGGTAACCGGCAAGAAAGGGCTCGAATCAGGATGGATGAGGAGGACCGGTGTGTAGATCTTCTCCAACTCGCCCGATATGTCCTGCGCCATCAGCATCTCGCCGAGCGCCACCGTCGTCTCCGGGTCTGAGTTTGCTTGGATCTCCGCGAACCAGTCGTAGGTCTCTTCGCTGACTGCGCCGGGGAAAAAGCGATGCTCCATCATCCGATTGGTCCAGGCGCCGAATCCTTCTTTCTCGACCATCTCGCGCCAGCTGCCGACGTGATTGATGTAACTGCCGCGATGACCGGTGGAGAGGGCGGTGACGCTGTGCAGGCGTTCCGGTGCATGGAGTGCGGTGTAAAGCGAGATTGTCCCGCCGACAGATTCGCCGATCAGGTGGAAGCGTTCTGCCTCGACCGCGGCGGCCACCGCCAGCAGGTCCGACATCATACCGTCCATGGTCCAATCGTGACCGGCGGGCGGCACGGTGGATTGGCCGCAGCCGCGCATGTCGACGCGGACGCAGCGGAATTCGGTCGCGAGGATCGGTAGCCAGTCGGCCCAAATATCCCGGTCCGTTCCGACGCCGTGGTGGAAAATGATCGTTTCTTCCGGTGCTCGCCAATCGGGGGCAATGCTCGTGATGTCATACGCGATCGGGCCGGTGGGGGTGTCGACGGTCGGCATTTAAATCTCCTATCTGCGTTTGGCGCGGGTTTCCCGATGAAGGATATAAAGGCCGGAGCCAACAACCAAAGCTGAACCGCACAATAGCCAAGCATCCGGGACGTCGCCCCAAATCAAAAAGCCGAGGATAAGCGCCCAAACCAAGGCCGAATAGCGGAAGGGGGCGACAACGGAAGCCTCCGCCCAGCGGTGGGCTTCGATCATCATGTAATGCGCGCCGCCGTTGAGTACGCCGAGCAAGGCGAAAAGTGCTAACTCGGTGCCGTTCGGCATCCGCCACGGGAACCAGAAAGCGGCGACAGCACCGACAATCATAACTGCGCTGGTGGAATAGAACAGGATCAATTCGGACGGCTCCTCCGCGCTGATACGCCGTGTCACCATATCCCGCAACGCACCCCAAAAGGCGGCACCCAACGCAATGAACGCGGCCCATTGGAAGGTGTCTGGCGTCGGGCGTGCCATCACGATGATGCCAGCAAAACCAACAAGGATCGCGCTCCAACGCCGCCAGCCAACATTCTCACCGAGGATAAATGGCGCCAGCGCTGCCACGATTAGTGGGGCGGTAAAGGTAAAGGCAATGGCGTCCGCGAGCGGCATCAAGCTGAGTGCTGTGATGATGAAGAAGGTGGAGCCGATAAAGCAGAGCGAACGTAGAACGTGATTTCGGATGCGGTGTGGTTTGAATGCGCCGAGCCCGCCGCGCATGAGAAGAACGATGGCCAGGGGTGCCAAAATAAACACACCCCGTAGGGAGATGATCTGCGGCACGGGATAATCCGCCGCAAGCCATTTCGCCGTTGCGTCGTTCAAGGTGAGGAGAAGGAGCCCCGCCAACATTAGCGCGATTCCCCGTCCCGGCGCGTCCGTATGGGGGGTCATGACGCAGCTCCGCGTGTCTCGCGATGCAGAATATATAATCCACTGGCGATAATGACGCTGCCGCCGACCAAGACGAACACATCGGGCAAGTCGCCGAACATCAAATAACCGAGGGTTACCGCCCAGATCGCAGCGCTATAACGAAAGGGTGCGACGGCGGCGGCTTCACCTTGGCGGAAGGCAAGGATCAACGCGTATTGCGCACCGCCGAAGGCGAGACCGTTGAGCGCCATCAAGAAAAGGTCGCCGCCGACGAGCGGCTTCCAATCGAGTACCGAAAATCCTGTGAAGGCGGTAAGCCCACTCACGACGAGCAGCAAGGTCTCGCCGCACATCATCATGGCGTTGGTGTTCTCGGTCGTGCGCATCTTTCGCGCCCAAACGTCGCGGAGGGCGGAGAAGAGTGCTGCAGCGACAGCGAGAAACGCAACCGGTTGCCAGAGCTCCGGCGTCGGGCGCAGCATGATCAGGATGCCGATAAATCCGACAAGGACGGCCGACATCCGATGCCATCCTACGCGCTCCCCGAGGACGGGACCGGATAGCAGGGCGATAAACAGGATCGACGAGAATAGTAAAACCTCAACATCGGCCAGCGGTAAAAGGACGACACTGGTCACGATCAGTGCGGCTGTCAGGGTGTGGAACAAGGATCGCAGACCTTGGTCGCGCCAATTGGTAACACGCAGAGTTGCGATACCGCCACTCCGCCAAATGATTGGGATGAGGAACAGCAAGACGAACAAACTGCGAAAGAATACGACCTGTCCTGCTGAGTAATCTGCGCTAATCCATTTGGTGGTCGCGTTGGAGAGGACGATCAGTCCCATGGCGACCAGCATCCACAGAATGCCGCGCAGCGAAGAAGTGGCCAGTGCGCTCAAGCCGGGTCCGCCGTTCTTTGTGCTTCGCGGCGCAGGATATAAAGTCCACTGCCGATGACGACCGAGACACCCGCGATGACGAAGCCGTCGGGAATGTCATCGAAGAACAAATAGCCGAACAGCGTGGTCAATAGAATGACGGTATAGCGGAAGGGTGCCACCGTCGCGACTTCGGCGGTCAGAAATGCGACCGCCATGACAAATTGTGCCGCGCCGAGGAAAAATCCGGCGAAGGCCATGACGCCGACATCGTTCATCGTAACCGGCTGCCAGAAATAAAGTGCGATTGGGAGGGATCCGGCCAGGACGCCCATCTCGGACCAGAACATGATCGCGTTCGCCGTTTCACCTTCGCGTAACTTACGGGTCCAGATATCCCGGAGCGCAATGAAGATTGCGGCCGCGACGCCGAACAGGGCAGTTGGTTGAATCAAGTCGGGCGTCGGCCGCAGCATGATGAGAACACCGAGA
>CAJWTF010000138.1 GCA_913046825.1 uncultured Rickettsiales bacterium
GGTGTGCTAGACAAGTTTGGATTAGCTGTAAAATCACGATAGGGGAAGCGAAAATGAAGTGATATCGATCATGGTCGGAGATTTTGGGATCGGATAATTAAGGGTTTAATGATAACAGGCGATTGTTGTCCATCTAAGAGGTCGGTTACACTTGCAAAACTAAAATGCCTGGACGTAGATTGATCGACGCTTCCGGTCGCCTTAATAATTAAAGTTGCGAAATTCGAGGACCGGTACGAGCATGGCCATAGGTATCCAGAGAAATTGGATTTCGTCTATAAGCAGCCGGAAAAGGCGATCCGCGACGTGCCCGACCGGCCAATAATGTAAATTAGATGCTTACTAGGATTTGGGGCGACGTATGGCATACCAACCGTTTGATCTGACCGGAAAGACAGCGCTGGTAACTGGCGGGAATGGAGGCATTGGCCTTGGTATGGCGGATGCAATGGCACAGGCTGGTGCAAAGGTGTGCATTTGGGGCACGAATGCCGAGAAGAACGACGCGGCATTGGAACAGTTATCGACGCATGGCACCGAAGTGGCTGCGATGATCTGCGACGTCTCAGACGAGGCTCAGGTTGAGGCGCGGTTTGCCGAGACCGTGGAGCGTTTTGGGAACCTGTTTGGAGTTTTTGCCAATGCGGGCGTAAGTGGCGGTCGCGAGCAGGTCCCGTTCACCGAGATGACGACTGAACGCTGGCGGCAGATTGTTGGGATTAACCTGGACGGCACTTTTTTTACATTTCGCGCCGCGGCGCGTCATATGGTCGAACATGGGGAAGGCGGGCGGATTGCAGGCACCGCGAGCCTCGCGGCCATTTCCGGCGCGGCCCGCAACGAACATTATGCGGCGACAAAGGGCGGCATGGTCTCAATGATCTATGCTATGTCCGTCGAACTCGCGCGCTATGGGATTACTGTCAACGCGATCCTGCCGGGATGGATCGAGACGGCGATGACTGAGCGTGCATTCAATTGGGAAAAATTTGCCGGCAACGTGATGCCACGTATTCCGCATCGCCGCTGGGGACAACCCGACGATTTCGGCGGCATCGCGGTCTACATCATGTCGAGCGCCAGCGCCTATCATACGGGCGATACGTTCCTCATCGATGGCGGCTACAACAAGTTCTGATCCGATGTCAGATGCAATTGAACGTCTGGCGGAGCACGTTAATGGAACGTCATTCGAGGACATTCCGGACGACGCTATTATCAGCGCCAAGACGTTCATCTTGGATACATTTGGCGTTGCAATTGCTGGAAGTGTCGGCCCGTTCGTCCCGGAGTTAATCGAAACCGCGCGCGGCTGGGGTGAAGGCGACGACGCGGCGGTGTGGGGAACGGAAATACGTCTACCGGCGCCCAGCGCCGCGCTGATCAACGCTTATCAAGGGCATAACAGCGAATTTGACGCTATCCACGAACGCGCCGTTATTCATCCATTGGCATCCATTCTAGCATCGCTGATGGCGTTCGCGGAGCGGGGAGGCGGCTTGTCCGGGCGAGATTTATTGACAGCTGCAGTGTTGGGTGTCGATGTCTCTTGCTCCATCGGCATGGGCGCGACTGAGACGTTAAAGTTCTTTCGCCCGGCGACGGCCGGTTCATTCGGTGCGGTGGCGGCTTTGGGTAAGGCGTATGAGCTCGGCGCGGATGAATTGATCTCATCCTTTGGCATTCAGCTTGGGCAAATTGGTGGCACGATGCAGGCGCATGAGGAAGGCTCGCCCTTACTCGGCATGCAACTTGGCTTTTGCACTCGGGCTGCGGTGACATCGCATGATCTTGCGACCCGGGGGCTAAACGGCTCCCGCAAAGTCCTGGAAGGAAACTACGGGTATTACGCATTATTTGAGGGTGGGGTCGATATTGAAACTGGCCTCGCGGGATTGGGTGTCGACTGGCGGATTCAAGGTATTTCCCACAAACCGTTCCCGAGTGGCCGCGCTACGCACGGTGTCATCGACGGTCTGCTGACCCTTCGGGCCGAACACGGTATTGAGGCCAGAGATGTCGAAGAGGTCAGCGCCGAAGTGCCGCCGCTGGTCTATCAGTTAACCGGTCGTCCCATGATCGCGGAGCCCGGGGTGAACTATGCGCGTCTTTGTATTCCCTATGTAGGTGCGGTCGCCTTAATGAAGGGGTCGGTGGGGATCGAGGATTTCGGGCAAGAGAGCCTTTGTGACGAAAACATTCATTCTCTCGCGGAGCGCTTCGATGTAGCCATTCGGGATGTGGGTGACCCGAACGCACTTGTCCCGCAGACAGTCGCAATCCGAATGAAGGACGGGAGGGAGTACTCGGTTCAGTTGGACGAAGTGATTGGTAGTCCAGTGAAGCCGCTCTCCCACGAACGGCATCTCGAGAAATTTCGGCGCAATTGGTTAAGCGGTGCGCGGCCTCTCGATCCAATCCGGGGCGAGCGCATGATAGAGTTAGTCGATGCGCTGGAAGACCTAGAGGAGTGTTCAGACCTCGTGGACCTGATGACGGCGACATAGCGGATGTGGAATTCAGCAAGGAGAATACGATTACATCGCGAACGCTCACACTGGCGGATTACGAGACGCTTGTCGGTACGGAATTGGCCGTGAACGATTGGAAGTCGGTTGATCAGGCGCAGGTCAATCAATTCGGTGAAGCGAGCTGGCATACCTGTTGGGTGCGTACCGACCAGAAGCGTGCTGTGGCGGAAGGTCCGTGTGGCGGCACGCTAGCACATGGGTTTTGATGTTCAGTTTTCCTTCGAACTTTATGGATGCTTGTAATGTGTGGCCCTCGGATTCGCCCTTCGCACTTAATAACGGGTTAGATAAAGTGCGGTTCCTGGCATCGGTTATCGTCGGCGACGGTTTCCGTATTCGGGATTACATTAAGTTGCTTGAGGCGGAACGGCGACCGAAGGGGCTGTTCACGCGAACGGCGCATGAACTCGAAATTGAGGGGATGGAAGGAATTGCGCTTTATGCGGAATACCTGACGCTCTGGATTCCCGAGGGACAAGAAAGCGCTGTCGCGTAAAGGAGAAACAATATGCTGCAGAATAAAGCGGAGTCCGCTTTCAGTATTCTGATGGCGGGCTTCGTCATAGTGTTGGTATTGACCAGGATCATCGGCGTGAAGCTATTTCGAGCCTTTCCGGAGATATTGCCCAACGGATTGTTTGGCGAACTGATTACGCTGACGACCGGCATTCTCACCTATCCGATCACCTTTCTTTTCACCAATGTTGTCTGCGAGGTATATGGGCGCAAGCGGGCGAATTTGATGGTCTACACTGGGTTTGCGATGAGCCTGCTTTCCTTGATCCTGGTGCAAATTGCCTTGGTCGTCCCAGGATCGCCAGTTTCGCCCGCGGGAAATCCGAATTTGGAAACCGTCGTGGCGATGCAAACCGCATTTGATTCTGTCTTCACGCTGCCCTGTGTTCTCATCTTTGCATCGATGAGCGCTTATCTCGTCGCGTAATTGATGGATGTGCGGCTTTTCATTTTTGGAAACGTGTGACTCATGGCCGTCATTTGTAGCTCCGCAACAATGGATTGACGATGGTCTCTCAGCTCGTCGACACAGTCATCGTGAACAGTATTTTTTCGGATTCAGTCTCGGTTTGCCGTGGGATATCGTCGGTAAGATTATTGTTGCCGGGTATCTGTTTAAGGTCGGGATGGCCGCTTTGGACACGCCGTTCATATATATGGGCGTGGCACTGTTGCGGCGCTATATCGGTGCGATGCTGTCGAAGAAGCGGCGGAAGAAGTACTTTAAGATTCTAGCCTGCGGCGCGTTTCGCCTCGAACGTCTCGAAGAAACGTTTGCCGAGACCTTTTTGATTTTCGTAAAGGGATCCGCCTTTAAGAGCGGCCGGATACGGCAGGCGCACTGGGGCTGGCACCGTTCGCGGTTGATTGGTCGGGTTGCCCTTGACCATTAAATCGTAAAAGCAGTGATCGAATTCGCCTTTTAATCCGACCAACGGCCAAGCGTCCGCCGCGGTGTATTCATGCAGCAATAGGCGGCGTTCGCGGTTTGACTCGTTCATCTCCGATCCGTGGACCATACGGACATGATGGATGGTCATGTCACCAGCCTTACCGGTCAGCTTCGCCGCCTTCGAATAATCGATTGCTTTTGCTTCGGGATCATCTGGTGACATCGCGCCACAAAAATGACCATCCGCATGATGGTCGTACGTCTGGCCCTTGTGACTTCCGGGAATGACCAACAAAGGACCGTTTGATTCGTCGCAGTCGTCCAAGAGTAAGCCCGTGGCGAGTACATCGTCGTTGGTGTGGGGATAAAAGGCCCAATCCTGATGCCATTCAACCGGCGCGCCATAACCGGCGGATTTTAAGTTCATCTTGCCGCCATAAAGCCGCACGTCGGGGCCGAGCAATTGCGACACGACGTCAATGACGTCGGGGTCGCGGGCGATCTTGTCGAAGAATTCGAAATGTCGATACGGCTCCTTCAGACGACGTACGCGCGGGTTCTGCGGAGAGTGGCTGTCTTCCAAATCGTAGACGTCGTTGTGTTCTGTGATACCTGCGGCTTCCGCGACAATTCTATCGGTTTCTCGTCGCAATGCATCCAGCTTCTCGCCAGTGATGACACCCCGGGCCACGATGTATCCGTTCTCGTGGTAAGATTCGATCTCGTCTTGGGTTAATCGTGCGGCCATGGAACACTCCTTCTGTCGGTTCAATTTAGTGCATGGACGGCATTGTGGGAAGATAGGGAGAGCGGAGATGGAATTCGGAGCATTGATGCGTAAGATGGTCGATGCGGCTTGTGCCGGTGACGGGGAAGAAGTGGCCGATTGTTTCGTCGAAGATGGTGTTTATGACGATGTCTTCTACGGTGTCTTCCAAGGCCGGGAGCGAATTGTGGATATGATCGGCAATTATTTTCACAGGGACGCCTGCAACTTCCGCTGGGATCTTCATGACCCGATTTGTGATGGGAATAGCGGTTATGTTCGTTATGTTTTCAGCTATGAATCGAAACTCGAAGGCTTTGAGGGAAACCGTACGATGTTCGATGGCGTCTCCATTGTGACGCTTCAGGATGGATTGATTGGTGTATATAAGGAAATCGCGAATACCGCACCCGGATTGCAGCGTATGGGTTTCGGGGTTGAACGTCTGGGGCGGGTAATTGAGAAACAAGGTTCTGAATTGGCTGCGCGGGACGAATCGCGGGGGCACCTAAAATAGGCTGGGTATAAGTCGCAAAAATATAGCGCGCGAATGTTTCGTCGCCGCTATTTAGTTTTCCCAATTATTTGAATTGTTTCGGTCTAAGAGCGGAACTCTCTCGTCTTGGTCACTCTTGGGATAATATCCGTCTCGACGGGCACGTTATCCTTAACGCGGGCATATAAGGTCAGGTCCTGACAAGTAACACTGTGACGGCTGTCACAATTCGTTAACAAAAATTAACCTTAACTTGTCAACGATCCCAAACCTCGCGATAAACCCGCATCCAATTAAGGCCGAGTACTTTTCGAATGTCGTCCTCGCTAAATTGACGTTTGACCAATCGATCGGTCAGGGGGCCTAGTGTACGAGGGGTCTCGATACCTTCCGGGAATTTATAAGGTGGTGGTGGATATTCCTCAGCCCGCCATTGTCCGGTCTCCAAACGCTTCCGATATCGCGCCATGGCCGTTTCGTCTTCTTCGACCGGATACTGGCCTTCATAATAGTCGATCCCAATTCCGGTATGGTCGATACCGACGAGATCGGCTTTGTAGACGATGTCGTCGATGAAGTGATCGAGCGTCGGCTGCCCATCCCAAGTGAGAAACGGTGGGAACCCGACTGTACCGACGATGCCGCGGCAGTCGGCGATAGCCTTGATCAATTCATCCTCGACATTGCGGCCGTTATTCTGCACGGCGCGGGCATTGGCATGAGTGATGACAACAGGAGCGTTAGACGCTTCAACCGCATCCATGCTGGTACGATGTCCGGTGTGTGAGCAGTCAACCAAGAGACCCAAGGCAGTACAGCGTTCCACCAACCGAAGCCCGAAATAACTGAGCCCACTATTCGTTCGCTCGGAAGCACCATCGCCGACAAGGTTCTTGGTATTGTAGCAAAGCTGAACGACCCTAAGACCGGCCTCGTGATAGGTGTCGAGAAGATCGATTTCATCTTCGACGATGACGGTTCCTTGGCAATGCAAAATCAAACCGACCTTGCCTTCGCGTTTCGCCTGTTCGATGTCTTCGGCCTGGTGGACGATCAGCGCGTCATTGCGCTCGCGTACATAGCGGTGCCATCCACCAATCATCGCAAAGCCGCTGCGAGCGTTCCCGCTGGCACCGGTGATGGTCGGAGCAATCGCGGTGGCGCCGCCTTCGCGATACCAATCGAGATACTTGTGAATACGCGCGAGCGGACAAGTCGTGTCGATGACAATGGCGTCCGCGTGGAGCTCGGCCGCGTTCATAGCGTCGCGCTTTCTTTGCTGACCTTCGAGCTGCCGGGCACGTAAATATCGAGCAATCCTTGCGCTCCCCGGAGGCTCCTCGGGTTCTCAAGCCATAATCGGACGAGATGGCGGCGATTGTCCGGCGCATCACGGTATTCGCTGCGTGAATGCAGAATGACGAAATTGTTGACGAACTGCATGTCGCCTTGACGGAACGTCATTGCGACTGCCATGCCGGGGCGATGACAGAGCGCGTCGAAATAATCGAGGACCTCAATTTCTTGCGCACTCAGGCTCATGCCCTCATGGACGACCCAATCGATGGGATTGCGATTGTAACAGCAATGCAGCAGGTCGTTGTGAAAACTAAATATCGGAATGCGTTCAGCGGATACCGGTGCTTCCCCTGGATCGTGCTGTCCGCGTCGATGATGATAGAACCCACGCATCAGGGTTTCCGAATACTCCGGGTGTTCCGCAAGAATGGTGTTGTACAGTTTGGTAGCGCTGAGAAGCAGGCTGGTGCCACCCTCGATCGGTTCGCCAAGGCACAGCAAACCCACCACGTCCGCACCGTCGGAATGGAACGGCAGCCTGTTGTTGCTCATATAGCCGCGCGACGTGTGATCGTAGGGCTTTTCCTTATCGATGACATCGACGACAGATTCGCCTTCATAATTCTGGACCATCGCTTTGCCGAAGTAAGAGGCGATACCGCAGAACGCGACGAGGTTTTGTGCGTGGCTGTAATTCTCGGATGGCCAACCGCGCAGGACGAGAAAACCGCGGCCATGTTCGAGCGTCTCGTAAGCCGCATCCAGAACCTGACGGAGTTCGCCAAGGGGAAAGTTATCGGGAGTGAGGTCGGGCAGCGCTAAATTCCGGGCGACGGCATTCTCCATCGCAGCTTCAAGTAAACGGATATGTGCCTCGCTTAGATTGACGACCCACTCTTCTTCGGCGTCAAAATCAGTCCCGGTCCATACGTTCGGCTCTTCAATCGGGAGATACTGCGCTTGTGTCATGGCCACCACCCCATGTGAGAGGGTTTACAATTTTTATATCGTCATTCCCGCGAAGGCGGGAATCCGGAATGGCACGTTTTTGCTAACTGGATTCCCACCATCGCGTGATTGACAAATCCGAGGTAAACAAACCCCTAATCGAACGTTAGAATGACTATCGCTCTGTTCGCAGTGCCTTCAAGACGAACTTCTCTCAATCACCCACCGGAATTTCCTGGATACTGCCTTGCGAGAGTAGGAAGAAAGCATCTTGGGGTTCGGCGAGGCCGATAGTGTCGCCCGGGGCCATTTTGCCATAGAGTCCGCGGATGGCGCGGCCGGATGCACCGTGACTAATAGCGATTAGTTTTTCGTCCTCTGAGACATCTTTCAACCAAGTGCCGACACGTTCGGTCAGTAGAGCATAGCTCTCTCCGTTCGGCGGCTGAAATTCCCATTTATTCTCACGGCGTCGGTCGTAGATACCGGGCCATCGCTGCTCGATCTCAGGACGGGTATGTCCTTCCCAGTCGCCCCAACTGATCTCCATGATCCGCTCGTCGAAGGATATTTTGGAATGCGGGCGGCCGATGGCATCACATACAATTTCCGCCGTTTGCCGCGTGCGAGTGAGGGGACTGGCGACGAGTGTATATTCTTCAATTCCCGCGATCTCACGGTGCAGCGCCGCGCCCATGAGACGTGCCTGTTCTTGGCCTCTTTCCGTGAGCTCGGAATTCTTGTGTCCTTGCAGGCGGCCTTCGCGGTTCCAGACCGTCTCCGAATGTCGGCAAAGATATATCAAGGCTCAGGCCGCGAGCGAACGGGCGATCAGCATACGCTGCACGTCGGACGTCCCTTCGTAGATTTTGCAGACCCGCACGTCGCGGTAATAGCGCTCAACCGGGAAACCACCGACATAACCATACCCACCAAGTGTCTGGACTGCGTCGGAGCAAACCTTCTCCGCCATTTCCGAAGCGAAGAGTTTCGCCATGCTAGCCTCGATCAATCCGCCACCGTCGGCGTCGAAAAGCCGCGCTGCATGAAGCAGTAGGTGGTGAGCCGCCTCTACCTGTGTCGCCATATCCGCGAGGCGATGGCTGACCGCTTGGTGCTCCATAATAACCTTACCGAAGGCCTCTCGTTCTTTCGCGTATTCCGTCGCGCATTCAAGCGCGGCCCGTGCGATGCCTGTTGACTGGGCGGCAATGCCGATGCGTCCGGTCGTCAGGTTCTCAAGTGCGATCCGATAGCCTTGGCCTTCTTCGCCCAGCATCATGTCCGGTGCTATTTCTAAATCCTCAAAGGCAAGTTGACAGAGGTCGCTCGCCCGCTGGCCCATCTTGTCTTCCTTCGCAACGACCATATAGCCAGGCACATCCGTCGGTGTCAGGAACGCGCTGATACCTTTTTTCCCAGCATCCGGGTCGGTGACGGCGAAGATCATGCAGTAGTCGCCACTCTCACCGGAGGAGATGAATTGTTTGGTGCCGTTGAGGACCCATTTATTGCCGACCTTCTCCGCTCGTGTCTTTAGGTTCGACGCGTCGGACCCGGTGTGTGGTTCGGTGAGTGCAAAGGCTGCCTGCATTTCCCCTTGGATAGACGGTCGCAGGAATGTTTCCTTCTGCGCGTCGGTTCCGTATTTCATCAACGCTAGGCCGTTAGGTGAGTTATTCAGGCTCATATAAAGGGAAGCCGCCGCATGCCCTCCCGCAATTTCTTCAAGTGCCAAGGCGTAGCTGACAAAGTCCGCGCCGGCGCCACCCCATTCCTCGGGGGCGAGAACGCCCATCAACCCGACTTGTCCCATCTTTCGGAGTGTCTCTTTCGGTACATTACCGTTCCGCTCCCACTCGTCTGCGTTGGGGGCAAGTTCGGTCTTAGCAAAGTTCCGCGCCACGTCGCGGATCATCTCTTGTTCTTGGGTGAGTTGCATGTCGGTCTTTCACTCTGAAAGTTCGGGTGAATTGGGAGTTAATCTCAGATCGAATGTAGGTGCAACGCCACTTGAAGGTAGGCAGTCACGCTCCATCCCTTACTCCCGCTTTATAACCTGATGAGAGATTTCCATGACGATGCTTGATATTCCGGGCGACGCCCGCCGTGCTTACGATGCTATGAGCAACGGCGGTATAGCCATCATGCCGATGGATGTCGGCTACACCTGCTCCGGTAATTCCGCCGCTGCTCTGCAAAAGATATTCGATACCAAGGGGCGGACCGCCGAGAAGAGGAATGCCATGATCGGCGATATGGATATGCATCATGCACTCCATGTTGTTGATCAGCGAGGCAGAGACGTCGTGAAGGCCATTTGCGAGGACCACGGACTGCCGTTGGGCCCGATTGCGCCATGCGATATGGATCATCCAGTATTGCGCAATCTGGAACAGGATGCCGTGCCGGGTTCGATCAAAGACAACACCGTTTGCATGCTGGTCAACGCTGGGCCGTTCCATGCCGAGATTTGTCGTCTTAGCTTGGAGAATGACTTTCCTATTTTTGGATCTTCGGCGAATAAATCGCTATCCGGAACGAAATTTCGAGTTGAGGATATCGAACCAGATATCAAGGGCATTGCGGACGTGATCATCGATTACGGCCTACGGAAATGTCATCCGTATCGTGCGTCTTCGACTCTGATTGATTTACGCACGCTGGATATCGTTCGGGTCGGCTCAAATTACGAACTGATTTCGGATATCTTGAAACGTTACTTCGATCACGAATTGCCACCACCACC
>CAJWTF010000139.1 GCA_913046825.1 uncultured Rickettsiales bacterium
ATTCTGAAAATGCTATGTGATCACATTGCAACACCGGAATTTCATTGCCGTTTTCGCTGGCGTGAGAAGTCGGTCGCGTTTTGGGACAATCGCTCCGCGCAACATCGCACTGTCTGGGACTATTTTCCGCAAGTCCGCCATGGCTACCGGGTGACGATCGCGGGCGATAAGCCGTTTTAGAAAGCGGGAATGCTGAGGAGGGGCAGAACGTGAGCTATCCAACGATTGACGTTAAACCGCTCAGCCCCGTGATCGGTGCCGAAATCAGCGGTGTCGATCTTTCGCAGCCTCTCGGTAATCAAACATTTCAGGAAATCCATGACGCATTGATGGAACACTTGGTCGTCTTTTTCCGCGACCAAGAGCTGACACTGGATCAACATAAAGCTTTCGGACGTCACTTCGGCGAATTACATGTCCATCCGGCGGCGCCGGGCCCGGAAGGACACCCCGAAGTGATCAACGTGCATGCGGATGCGGTTTCTAAATGGGTGGTCGGAGAGACCTGGCATAGTGATGTTACCTGCGATGACGAGCCGCCCATGGGCAGCATTCTGCAGATCCACGAGGTCCCGGATGTGGGTGGCGATACAATGTTCGCCAATATGTATCGTGCCTATGAAGCGCTGTCGGAACCTGTCCGAAAGATGTTAGACGGGCTGAATGCTGTGCATGATTCTGAGCACACGCTGAGCGTCCGTTATGGAGATCAAGGACGCTTCCGCGACCCTGATGCGCGATACCCCTCGGCGGTACACCCGGTGGTGCGCACTCATCCGGTGACGGGGAGGAAAGCGCTATATGTGAACACTTCCTACACCACTGCCATTGAAGGGCTTTCGAAACGGGAAAGCGATGCGGTGTTGGAGATGTTGCTCCTGCACATTGCGACCCCGGAGTTCCAATGCCGTTTTCGGTGGCGACCGAAGTCGATTGCGTTTTGGGACAATCGTGCCGCGCAACATAGAGCGCTGTGGGATTACTATCCCCAGACGCGTTCCGGATATCGGGTAACCATTGCGGGCGACAAGCCGTTCTAACAGATGAGTGAGAATATGATGCTAAGCCGAACCGTTGAGCAGTTCGACGAGACTTTCGATGTGATTGTGGTGGGATACGGTTTCGGCGGCGCCGTCGCCGCGATCAATGCGCATGATTCTGGGGCCGAGGTTCTATTAGCCGAGAAGATGCCAAACCCTGGTGGCATCTCTATTTGTTCGGGTGGTGGCCTCCGTCTCCCACATGATCGGGACGCGACCTTCGAGTATCTGAAAGCCACAAATGATGGGACGACGCCGGACAATATTCTGGAAGCGTTCGTCGACGAGATGGTTCATATCGATGGCTACGTAGAGGAATTGGCCGAGGTGAATGGAGCCCGCGTCACGCGAACGGAACGACCCGGCAGTTATGCTTTTCCGGGTTTCGACAAGATGTATTTCTTGCAGATCGAAGAAATTCCCGGATTTGATCCGAAACGCGACTATGCGTATGCGAATGCGTTGAGCGGTGGACCGTTCATGTTCAAGGTACTGCAGGACAACATCGCCAAACGCGGAATTGAGACGCGTCTCGGGGTCGCGGCGCAGCGCCTGATCACGGACAAGGACGGCGCGGTCGCCGGCATCTGGCTGGACGATGGTAACGGCCCGCGCGCCGTGGGTGCGCGCAAGGGCGTCATCCTGGCCTGTGGTGGGTTTGAGCACGCGCCGGAGATGCAACGCCAATACTGGCAGATCAATCCGGTCTACTCCGCCGCGTTTGTCGGCAATACCGGGGACGGTATCCGCATGACGACGGACCTCGGAGCGGACCTCTGGCATATGTGGCATTTCCACGGGACCTATGGGTTCCGGCATCCGGACTTGCCCTTCGCGATCCGCACCAAGCGACTGCCGGATTGGGTGCCGGACGAGCGAGAGGCTGAAGCGCCAATGAGTTGGATTTTGGTCGGCGACAACGGGCGGCGCTTCATGAATGAGTATGATCCTTATATGCAGGATACCGGGCATCGCGGCATGGACCGGGTCGATCCCACCCGAATGGGGCAGCCTTTCGTGCCGTGCTACATGGTCCTCGATGATGAGGGCAGGGCGCTCTACCCGTTGGGTCAAACCATGTTCAATGACGGAGCCTATGAGAATTACGAATGGAGCCGGGACAATCTAAAGGAAGTGCAGAACGGGTTGTTGCGCAAAGCCGATTCTATTGAAGAGCTCGCCGAGATGATTGGTTGTCCGGTGGATGAATTATCGGCAACCGTTGAGACATGGAATGAGAGCTGCGAGAAGGGCGTCGACGAATTTGGCCGTCCGCCTAAAAGCATGGTAGCTGTTCGAAAGCCGCCGTTCTATCTGGCGGAAATTTGGCCGGTAGTTTCGAATACTCAGGGCGGCCCTGTCCATGACGAAAAGCGCCGAGTGGTGAATGCCTATGGCGAGCCCATTCCACGGCTCTATACGGCAGGTGAGCTTGGCGGCATCTGGGGCAGCCTCTATCTTTCTGGAGGGAACCTGACGGAATGTTTCGTCAGCGGACGCATCGCCGGGCGCACCGTCGCGGCGGAAGACAGCAGGCCGGGATAGAACCATGACGGAACAGCCGAAACAGAAAGTCTATAAAGGCCGCGCGGGCCGAGCGCGCAATTTGTCCAATTCGCGCGCTCAAGGCGTATACGAGACCATTAAGGTCAAGCCCGCGACAGCAGTCATTGGAGGTATCGTCTCCGGTGTGGATATCACGCAGCCGGTCTCCGACGCGCAGATTGACGATTTGAGCCACGCCTTGGCGGATCACAACGTCTTGTTCTTTCGAGATCAACCGGAGTTGACGCCGGATCAGCAAATTGATTTTGCCAACAAGTTCGGAGAATTGCATGTCCATCCCGCTGCCCCGCATGCGGAAGGACATCCGGAATTATTTATCATTCACACGCACAAGAAATCGCAAGTGAATAACGGCGGTGGATGGCACACGGACGTTTCCTGCGACGAAACTCCGCCGCTCGGCACCATGTTGCAATTGCATGTAGTGCCCGAAGTCGGCGGCGATACTTTGTTCGCCAATATGTACGCGGCTTTCGACGCCTTGTCGGATTCGATGAAGAATTTCTTGCGCACCTGCACCGCGATGCATGAGTCGGAGCATATCTATCGCGGCCGCTATTCCGACCGCGGTGTGGACGATGCGGATAAGGTCTATCCCAGCGCCGAGCATCCGATTGTTCGCACGCATCCAGTCTCCGGGCGGGAAGCCCTCTATGTTAACCGAGCTTTCACCACGAAGATCGTTGATCTAGAGAATGCTGAGAGTGATGCCCTTCTCAAGTTTCTCTTCGCACATTTGGAACAAGCTCAATTCCAGG
This sequence comes from uncultured Rickettsiales bacterium, assembly GCA_913046825.1. The sequence continues at coordinate 3,365 of CAJWTF010000139.1, forward strand.
TACGGTTCCAATGGGAGGAAAACTCCATCGCATTTTGGGACAATCGGTGCACCCAACATTTGGCGCTTTGGGATTATTGGCCGGAAGAGCGTAAGGGCCACCGGGTCACCATTAAGGGCGAGCGTCCCTTCCACCGGATGAATTGAGGAGAGGCCGATGTCTGATCGACCGTTACACGAAGGAAAGCTGGACCGCGCACAAGCGCTCTCCAATGTGCGCCAAGAAGCCTCATACGAGACAATTTCCGTAACATCAATAACGCCGGTGATTGGCGTTGAAATTGAAGGCGTCGATCTGACCGAAGAGATACCGGAGGCGCAGATTGCCGATTTGACGCATGCGCTCGCGAACCACAATGTATTGTTCTTTCGCGATCAACCGGAATTGACGCCGGAGCAGCAGATTGCCTTTGCACGCCGGTTTGGCAAACTTCACATCCATCCGGCGGCGCCCGGTGGCGCCGAACATCCAGAGCTGTTCGTCATTCACACGCACGGCGAATCCTTCGTGAATAACGGCGCCGATTGGCACACGGACGTTTCTTGTGACGAGGAACCGCCGCTAGGGACTATGTTGCAAATTCACCGTACGCCCGGCTGTGGTGGCGATACATTATTCGCCAATATGTACGCGGCGTATGACGCTTTGTCCGATAAGATGAAGGGCTTTCTCGAGGGTAAGACGGCGGTCCATGATTCCGAACGCGCCTTTCGTGGCCGCTATGCGGATAAGGGGGTCGACGATAAGGACGCGGTTTTCCCGACCAATGAGCACCCGATCGTGCGCACCCATCCGGTCTCAGGCCGACAAGCGTTGTATGTAAACGAGACCTTCACCAGCCGCATTCGCGGTATGACGGAAGAAGAAAGTGACGCGCTGTTGGGGTTTCTATTCCAGCATATGGCGCGGCCGGAATTCCAGGTCCGGTTTCACTGGGAGCCAAACTCGATAGCATTTTGGGATAACCGTTCGACGCAGCATTTGGCGATGTGGGATTACTGGCCGAATGAACGGTATGGCCATCGCGTCACGGTAAAGGGAGACCGTCCGTTCTATCGGGCGAACTAATCAAACATGTATCCAGGAAAATACGCGGCTGAGACGCCGGAGAAACCGGCTGCCGTTAACGCCGTGACCGGAGAGGTGCTGACCTATCGGCGCTTAAACGAAGACTCGATCCGCTTGGCACGGTATCTGCGCTCTGTCGGGTTGAAGCGCGGTGACGCGCTCGCGATCAATTTGGAGAACCGCCTCGAATTTTTTGTGGCGACCTGGGCAGCACTACGCAGTGGTCTCTATCTGGTGACGGTGAACCAGTTTCTGCCGTCCCATGATGTCGCCTATATCGTCGCCGATTGCGGCGCGAAGGCTCTGATCACGTCGGAGCGTTTGTCGAAAGTAGCCGGTGAATTACTGCCACTGATCGAGCAATGCCCGCACCGCTTGATTATCGGCGGCGAGCTTGCCGGTTGGGAGTCCTATGAGGCGGCTATAGAAGGGCAATCCATCGAACCCCTCGACGATGAACGCCAAGGCGAGCATATGCCCTATAGCTCCGGGACGACGGGGAAGCCGAAAGGTATCCGGCGCGAGTTGGGCGAACGCCATATCTCTGAAGGGCCAGAGTTCTTGGAGTCATTCCTATCCTACGGTTTCGATCAAGACGCGATCTATTTGTCTCCGGCGCCGCTCTACCACGCAGCACCCTTCGCCTTTACCAACCGGACCCATGTCTTGGGTGGAACCGTGATCATGATGCCGCGATTTGATGCGGAAGAATCTCTGCGCCTGATCGAACAGTACAAGGTGACCCATAGCCAGTGGGTACCGACCATGTTCATTCGCATGTTGAAGCTTGAAGAAGATAAACGTGCGGCCCACGACCTCTCGACCCATAAAGTGGCAATTCATGCAGCGGCACCCTGCCCGATTGAGGTGAAACGCCAGATGATCGAATGGTGGGGGCCAATCCTGCAGGAATATTATGCGGCCTCTGAACGAAACGGCTCCACTCGGATTAACAGTGAAGAGTGGCTGCGAAAGCCGGGCTCCGTCGGTAAGGCGGTGATGGGCACGATTCATGTCTGCGATGATGACGGTAAGGTACTAGGGGTGGGTGAAGATGGCGTCATCTATTTCGAGCGCGAGAGTGTCGTCTTTACCTATCACAACGATCCGGAGCGCACGCGAGAGGCGCAACACCCGCATCATCCGAACTGGTCGACCATGGGCGACGTCGGCCATTTGGACGAGGTTGGCTATCTTTACCTCACCGACCGCAAGACGTTCATGATCATATCGGGCGGCGTGAATATTTACCCGCAAATGATCGAGGATGCCTTGTGCTTGCACCCAATGGTCCACGACGTGGCGGTGATCGGCGTGCCGAACCCGGATTTCGGCGAAGAAGTGAAAGCCATCGTGCAGACCGCAGAGGGTGTGACCCATGATGAAGAAGTGCGCACTGAGTTGATGGATTTCGCGCGCGAACGTCTCGCTTCCTACATGATCCCGCGGTCCATCGATTTCCGCGATGAACTGCCAAGACTGCCGACTGGCAAGCTTTACAAGAAGCAACTGAGAGCGGAATTTTGGCCATAGTCATCTAAGTCATCTTTCCCGAGCGCGCGAATGACAACGAGTCCTAAAACTTTGGAGTCTCCGATGCCCCACGACGATAAGATAAAGCAACTCGAAGAACGCCGCGCCTTTGCGCTCGCCATGGGGGGGGAGAGACGGCTTGAGAAGCACCGCGCCAACGGTAACCTCGATGCGCGGGCGCGGTTGGCGTATCTCTTCGACGATGGGGAGTTGGTCGAGAGTGGGATGCATGCGCGCTCGGTCCGACCCGAGATGCGGGATCGTACGCCGGCGGACGGCAAGGTCTCCGGGTTTGGCAAGGTCGACGGACGTTGGGTTGCTGCGATGTCGAACGACTTTACGGTTCTGGGCGCCTCCAGCGCGTTGATCAACGGTAAGAAGATGCGTCATTTGAAGCATGTCGCGAATACGCAGGGCATGCCGGTGATTTGGATGGGAGAGTCGACCGGTGCCCGGATGCCGGATCGGATGGGCGCGTCGGGCCGGGCAATTCTCGGCTCCGACCCCGTCGAATACCGTCGTCTGCGCGAGACACCCTGGATCTCGGTGCAGCTAGGCGACAGTTACGGCTCGCTCACTTGGTACGGCTGCATGTCGGATTTCGTGGTGATGAAAAAGGGTGCCGCCATGGCGGTCGCTTCGCCGCGCGTGACGTCGCTGGCCATCAATCAACCGATCGACAAGGAAGATCTCGGCGGTTGGCGTATGCACACGCGGGTCAGTGGTCTCGTCGACTACGCGACTGATACGGACGAGGAAGCTATCGAGCTGGTAAAGAAGTTCCTTTCCTATCTGCCGAGCCATTCGAATGAAGCGCCGCCGGTCCATGACGTGCCCGAAGGATCAGGCGACGAGATGGAGAGTATCCTCAATCTGGTGCCGGAGGAACGTCAGAAGGTCTACGATGTGCGCAAGGTGATCTCCGCCATCGCAGACAAGGATAGCCTGTTCGAGTTGAAGCCGAATTACGGGAAAACTGCCACCACCGCGTTCGTGCGGATAGATGGCTGCAGCGTCGGTGTCATTGCCAATAACCCAATGTTTAAGGGCGGGGCCATCGACCCGGATGGATGCAACAAGGTCACCAGCTTCATGGTGCTGTGCGACAGTTTCAATATCCCGTTAGTCTTTCTGGTGGATGTGCCGGGCTTTTTGATCGGTGTCGACGGCGAGCGGATCGGCGCGCCGGGGCGAATTATGAATTGGATGAATGCGTTGCAGCTTGTCACCGTGCCGAAGTTCTCGATCATTCTTCGTAAGAGCTACGGACAGGCATATTTGAACATGGGGGGTGGGCGAAACACCGACGAAGTGGCGCTTTGGCCGTCGGCGGATTTGGGTTTTATGGATCCACGTGTCGGCGTGAGTGTCGTCTATGACATTAAGCGCGAAGACGATCCGGAAGAATTCGACCGACGTGTTGAGGAACTGGACCGGGATTCCGAGCCCTGGGAATTGGCCGAGCTTTACGAAGCCCAAGAGGTCATCGATCCGCGCGAAACTCGGCGTTATCTCATCGATATTCTGGAAATCTATCGTGGCCGCATGAGTGGCGGTGTTGGCCAGCGACTTCTGTCGAGCTGGCCGACCAGTTTTGTTTAAGCGAAGAGTGGGTTTACGACGTTGGGGGCTTCGCCATATTTAATGAAACGTCAGTGGCAATCGTATCAGAAGACCTCTCGACGCTGATTTCGGTGGAAATTAGAGAGCCCATCAAGGTCGAAAAGAATGATCGATAGTTCTATTTTGTTCGTTGTAGGTTAGAGCCAGATCCACAGCCTATGCACTCCGCCGGATAGCCCTGCAACTTCTTGCAGTCGGTTGAGAAGCACTTAGTTTATGACGGCCCCTTTGGGTATGAGTAGGTCGCCGTTTGGATATTTAAGATCCCGTGACAGTATGACCCCAGGGGTCACAAGTGACGTGGGGAGCTCGGTTTCTTCATTACCAGGTTGCGTTGCGATTTCCGCATCAAGCGCGCCGCCGCTATCGATTTCGTTGTTGGCAGAATAAGTGGTGTCTCGAACGTCACGCGCAGGATCACTGGAGGAGAGCGGCAGAAACTTTTCTTTGCAACGGCCGGTGTCAGCGGCTTGCATATCAAGCCGCCGACACCGAGGCGCACGGCGGGGATGGAGCGTTTCAGTTCTAGATAGCCGGTCAGAATGATAAACGGGACATCATGGGGAAGATTGGCAACGCCACCCGTCCGGACCCGTTTCAGCATTTTGAGGTCGTTCATCTCGGGCATTTGGAAATCGGCGACAATTAGATTAGGCGTCACTTTGCCCGACTCTATCGTTTTACACGCGGCTAAGCCGTTGGCTGCCGAATGCTCGGGTGGAATGCCGATTTGTTCAAACGTTTTTATCAATCGATGAAGCGTGAAACTGACATCGTCGATGACGAGAGCTCGTGCACTTTCGAAACATTTAGGCTCATACTGTTTGCTTAAATTTTGGTTGTCGTATCCAGAACTATTTTACCAATCTAGTTAAATGTATCCAATCGGACGAGGTACTAATTGGAGAATGAAAATGTGTTCGCCGGCTCGTCCGTAAAAGAGCGGTCCCGATTAATGCGTCCGACCATATCCGCCACGTAAGGAGCGGCGGCATTGATTTGGTCGATTTGTGCATCGTTGAGTGGCAGACCTGCGGCTTTGACAGCATTCGCGACACGTTCACGCGTCTTCGCGTCAGCGCCGGATGGTGCATCGGGTGCGGGTTGCGGCGCTGGTGTAACCTCCGCATTCGGATCGAGTTCGGGCCGACGAGAGCGCCAGGTCGTAGAGCGTTCATAGGCGTCGCCCGCTTGGAGAACCGCCGCATCGTCAAAGGGCTGTCCGACGATCTGCATCGAAAGCGGCAGCCCGCCGCTGTTATAGCCGATGCACAACGCCAAGGCCGGACCGCCAGTCACGTTGAAGGCGGTTGTGATTGCTGGCTTCTCCCAGAAAGCGATTGTGCGGTGAGCATCGAAGCGAGGTGCTGCAAAAGTGCCCGCGGTGACCAGAAGATCGTAGCGTTCCCAGATCGGTTTCATTTGATCCACCATCACGCGGCGCTCTCGTTGCGCTGCGACGTAATCGGGCCCGCTTATCAGGCAGGCCGGTGTGGAACGACCGAGGAAGTCCGAACCGAAATCGCCGGGACGGGTCCGTAAATTGCCTTCGTGGACGCTGTAGAGTTCGGACTCCGCGATGGTGACCTTTACATCCATATATTCTCGGATTGTGCGCAGGCGGACGTCTTCAATCTCCGCCCCGAGCCCACGCAAGACATCATACGCCGCTTCCAGGGCGTTGCGTGTTTCATCGTCCGCGGGTTGCTCTTCCTCGTAGAAGTGGCGCACGACACCGATGCGCTTGCCCTTTAGGTCGCCGCCAAGGGCCGCCGCGAAGTCTGGAACCTCCACATTAGCGCTAGCGGGGTCACGGGTGTCGTGGCCTGCGAGCGCCTGCATCATCAACGCCCCGTCTTCGACGGTCCAGGTGAGAGGGCCGCAATGGTCAAACGTATAGGAGTTGGCGATGACGCCAGCGCGGCTAACCAAACCATAAGTAGGCTTGAACCCGGCGGTGCCGCTCAGGCAAGCAGGATTGCGAATAGAGCCGCCGGTATCAGAGCCCATCGCACCCGGCAGGAAGCCTGCCGCGACGGCTGCACCTGATCCGCTCGATGATCCGCCGGTAACATGGTCGGTGTTCCACGGGTTGCGGGCTGGGGGCCACGGCAAGTCAAAGGAGGGGCCACCATGAGCGAATTCATGGGTCGAAAGCTTGCCGAGCAAAACCATCCCAGCTTCGTAAAGCTTTGCCGTCGTGGTCGCGTCCTGATCCGGGATGTGGTCTTGCATGACCTTCGAATGACCGGAAGTTAAAATACCTTTTGTCTCGTATATATCCTTCAATCCGAAGGGGATGCCGTGCAACGGGCCCTTGCGGTTGCCTGCGGCGATCTCAGCCTCGGCGACCTTTGCCTGGTCGCGCGCCATATTCAAAGTTGGCGTGATGAAGGCATCCAATTGGGCGTTTAGGTTTTCGATACGACCTATATAGGCGTCGACTAATTCGACAGGTGAGAGATCTTTTTTCGCGATACGCGCGCTGGCTTCGGCGATGGTGAGAAAGTGGATATCATCCGACATTTTAAACGCCCCATGGT
>CAJWTF010000140.1 GCA_913046825.1 uncultured Rickettsiales bacterium
ACAACATCCTCTCCTTCTTCATCAATATCATCGCCGCCATCATCATCTCCCAGCGAGCTTCTCGGTCGCCGCCGTCCCCCACCGCGCGCTCTATAAAGCCTATGGCTCTGCGCAGCCCTTCGATAGCAATGCCCTCCGCCGGTGGATTGACGACCGGCGAGATAAACGTCTCGACACAATGCGCAACCGCATCCATTCCCGTCGCCGCCGTCAGGCGCTTCGGCAATCCAAGCGTCAATTCAGGATCACAGATTGCCCGCCTCGGAATATTGTTGGGGCTGGAAAATCCAAGTTTTCGTCCGTCATTCAACGTCAAGATCGCTCCGCGTCCGACCTCACTGCCGGTGCCCGCCGTAGTCGGGACGGCAATTACCGGGGCAACCTTATCTGTGATCTTAGCTGCCCCGCCAAAGATTGCCGCGTATTGCTCCAACGGCGGCTCATGCGCCGTGAGAATCGCGACACCCTTCGCCAAGTCCATTGGCGAGCCGCCACCAACAGCAATCAGACCGTCGCAATCGTTCGCCCGGTATTGCGCTAAAGCCATGAATACCGCGGCTTCAGTTGGGTTCTCCGGGGTTCCGTCGAATATCGAAACCTGCATCGCGTCGGGAAGGTGCTCCAGTACCTTATCCAGTACACCGCACGCAGCGACCCCTTTATCGGTCACGACCAGCGGGCGCGAAATGCCAACCGCTTTGGTCTCTCCGCCCAGTAACTTAACCGCACCGAAATCGAATTGAATTGTCGTCAGATAGGTAATTGTCGGCATATCGCCTCTCCTCTCTCTATTTGACGCCAGAGCCTCGGAGTTTGCTCATGGTCGTGCGGGTAGTGATGGTCTCCAGGTTAACTCGAATTTCGATCACCGATATACGGCCCGCATTCATCGCCGCCTCGAATGCAGGCGCAAACTCCTTGGTCTCCTCGACAACGGCGCCATAAGCCCCAAAGCTTTGCGCCCATTTCGCGAAATCAGGATTCACCAATTCCGTCGCTAGAGTGCGATTTGGATAATCGCGTTCCTGATGCATCCGGATCGTACCATAGGCATTATTGTTGAGGACCAAAATGATCGGATCAGAGCCGTATTGAACAGCCGTGGCGACCTCTTGGCCTGACATCATGGCACCACCGTCGCCGACAAAACACACGACGGGCCGATCGGGACGGGTCAATCGCGCCGAAATCGCGGCCGGGATGCTATACCCCATTGCGCCACTGGTCGGCCCCAACTGGGTGCGGAATTTCCGATATCGGTAAAATCGTTGTGCCCAGCCGGAAAAATTCCCCGCATCTGTTGTAATAATGGAGTCCTTAGGTAGACGGGCGTTAAGGACATTCATCACCTCGTGCATATCGACACCGTCCATCGGTAGCGAAGGTGCCAAATTATCGAGGTAATCCTGGTTGGCTTGACGCATCCACTCGACCCATTTTCCGCAGGCGACCGCTTCCATATCTCGTGCTGCAGCCGCAAAACTCTCCATCGACGCCACGATGGCGAGATCCGGCTCATACACCCTGCCCAATTCTGACGAATCCAAATATACGTGGACGAGTTTTTGTTTTGGAACTGGAATGTTGACCAGACTGTAACCACCGCTGGTCATCTCTCCGAGCCGTGAGCCAACGACAATCAGTAAATCAGCATCCCGCATTCGTTGGGCAAGCGCAGGGCTCACACTCGTCCCTAACTCACCCGCGTAATTCGAATGCATATTGTCGAACAAGTCCTGGCAGCGGAATGAAGCCGCGACCGGTACCGCATGCGCTTCAGCAAATGCCTGTATGTCGGCACAAGCTTTCTCGTTCCATCCGGCGCCGCCAAGGATCATCAGTGGACGCTCCGCCGAAGCCAATTGCCCCCGGAACGCACTCATTGACTTTGGCCCTACTTCGGGACGGATGGTCTGAAACGGACGTGCGTCAGCCACATCCACCATATCGCGCTGCATGTCTTCCGGAATGGAGACCGCGACAGGGCCCGGTCGGCCTGATGCCGCGACATGAAATGCTTGGCTTACCAATTCCGGAACACGGTCCGCATGGTCGATTTGGATGACTTCCTTGCAGATTGCGCCGTAGAACTTGTGATAATCGACCTCCTGGAAGGCCTCGCGGTATTCCTGGTCGCGGGCGACTTGGCCGATGAAGATCACCATCGGCGTCGAATCCTGCATCGCCGTATGGGCTCCGATGGAGCCATTGCACGCGCCGGGTCCCCGCGTGACCATAGCGACACCGGGACGACCGGTGAGCTTGCCATAGGCTTCCGCCATATTAGTTGCACCGCCTTCCTGACGACAGGCGACAGTCTTGATTTCGTTTTGAGCGTCATGGAGCGAGTCAATCACGGTGAGATAACTCTCGCCCGGGACGCAAAAAATAGTGTCTACTCCATGAATTCGAAGTTGATCGACAAGCACTTGCCCGCCGCTGCGCAGACCGTGATCGGCTGACATGCGTGTTTTTCCTTCTCAGTCTTTCATATGCTGAAGGAGATATACCGAGCAAAGGGAAAAGCAGCAATGTCGCCGCGCCTCATCTTAAAGGGAAAACGACATCCTATCCGACGTCGAATTTGGCCGGTCCTCCTGGCTTTCTTCGGCATCGCCGTAATTTCCCACCTATGCGAGCATAGATATGAAATTACTGGTCGTCCTGATTGACGTCGACAATCAGGCGCTCCCCAACGACGACCCCGTTGTCCGCCGGGCGCTAGAACTCATCGGCACTGCACTCGCCGAACACGGGCATTTGGTGACGTATGACGATTGGTTAAAGAAACGCCAACGCCTCGGCAATCGGTACCTGAACTCGGCGACAGATTGGCTGCGCGAGGCCCATCGCCTGCGCACACGAACAGATGCAATGATCGCCATAAAGGCATGCGAGATTAAGGATCACCGGGGAAACGGTGTAGCCGTCAGGATTGAATTATACGCTTGAGTCTATTCCTTACCGCCGGGCCGCGTTACTTATGACACAAGCATTCTTCCTCGCACCAGAAGTGTGACACCCGTCGATTGCGACCGTGCCTGCGTGGCAGCAGCTGTAACACCGGCGCTCGAGAAAGATGTGGCAAAACTCTCCGACGATCTATTGCGCCATCTTCCGCGCGACCGGTTCGGTCCCCGAAACCGGCGGCAGTCGAAAATTCCCGAATTTCAGCGTTAGCCTTTGACGATAGTACTAAAGAGAAATAAGAACGCGTATTTTAATGAACCATAGATGACTTTTACCGCATCAATTTGCGAACACCCGTTTTACAGTGTTTTTATGCAATGAGTGGCGTCGAGCCACAACGAAATTACCCGTTACTGGAAAATGCTCGACCGACGTTTAAATGCTTATCGCCCGGATCTCGCCAATAGGAAATTGCGCGGGAATATCACAGCGGACTGCTATGTCGATGGCCAAGTCGCCCGTATTGTCGTGGGGAGTGCAGCACTACGACCACGACCTGACCTGGGAACTCCCATTGATACGGAACTGCTTTATGGAGAGATAGTCGACGTATTCGAGCGAAGCAAAGGCTGGGCCTGGGTGCAAGCGCGGGCAGACGGTTATGTTGGCTACCTCCGCGAGGAGTATCTCGTCCTCGATTGTTGTGACATCACCCATTTAGTCGCGAGCCTGCGCACCTATATCTACCCGGAACCTAATCTTAAATCACCTCCGTTAAACCTCCTCAGTATGAACACGCCCCTGAGCTTAACCGAAACGGAGGAAGGCGGCTTCGGATTACTCTCTGAAGGCGGTTGGATCTTCCAACGACATATCGCGCCTTTAGGAAGCCATGAGGCCGATCATTGCGCTGTCGCCTTGCGCTTCATCGGCACGCCGTATCTTTGGGGCGGGCGCACCAGCCTTGGATTGGATTGTTCCGCATTGGTGCAGATGTCCTTGATGCGCTGCGGTATTAACGTGCCGCGCGATAGCGACATGCAGGAGCATTCCATCGGACGGGAGGCTATCTGTGAGCACGATCTCTCGGATTTAAGGCGCGGTGACGTTGTCTATTGGAATGGCCATTGTGGAATTTGGATTGAACCCGCCGCGTTCATTCATGCAAACGCCACGGACATGGCTGTGGCGGTTCAGCCCTTAAAACGTATCCTCAAGCATATGGCCGAGGCGACAGGCGACAATAACCCGCGCATTCGGCGGCCGAAATGACTATGGGATCACCGCCGTAGCCGTAATTTCAACCAGTGCTTCTGGACGGTTCAAAGCCTTCACCGTCACCAAGGTGGACGCGGGATAACTGTTTTCTTGGAAGAATTCCTTGCGCAATTCAACGAATTCGCCATTGTAGCGAACGTCGGTGATGAAGGCAGTCATCGTGACTACATCGTCGATTGTCCCCCCGACTTCCGCCATTTGAACCGCCATCTTGCGAAAGATGCAGCACACCTGCCCGCCGAAATCACCGGCGAGCGATCGCCCCCCCTCCTCTTCCGCCGCCAGAAGACCGGCGAGCCATACGGTGCGCCCGCCTTCGGTTACGACGGCGGGCGCATAGGATCTCGATTTTTGAAAATCCGACGCGTATTGAGTTCGTGTCACTTCGGCCAACTGAATTAACCGCGACCGCGTGGGACGTATTTGCGGAACTCAGGCGTGCGCTTTTCACGGAACGCATTCCCGCCTTCCTTCGACTCATCCGTCGCATAATATTGCTTCAACGCCTGGAACCCGAGCATGCTGATACCCCGGATGTTCTCTGTATCGGCGTTGAAACTGCGTTTCGCAATGGCAATCGCGGTTGGGCTCTTTGTATTGATCTCCGCGCACCACTCATCGACTTTGGCGTCAAGTTCGTCATTTGCATAGACCGCATTCACCAGTCCCATCTCAAGCGCCTCTTGAGCCGAATAGCGGCGACAGAGGTACCACATCTCACGGGCTTTCTTTTCGCCAACAACGTGGGCCAGATAGGCGGTTCCAAATCCCGGATCGACCGAGCCGACTTTCGGGCCCACTTGCCCAAATATGGCGTTCTCCGATGCTATGGTCAGGTCACAAAGCGTACACAACACATTGCCACCACCGATGGCAAAACCGCGAACCTTGGCAATGATCGGTTTTGGAATCTCCCGCAGGCAGGCGTGCATCTCCTCAACCGGAACTCCAATGATCCCGCGTTTGTTACGCTCGGACTTCTTATTGCCGACCTGATCACCACCGGTGCCGAAAGCCTTGCCCCCTGCCCCAGTCAGGACGATGGAGCCGATGTCGGGGTCCCATCCGGCTTTCTGTAGCGCATCCAGAACCTCGAAATATGTCTCCATCCGAAACGCGTTCATACGCTCCGGTCGATTGAAGGTAATATACGCGGTATGATCGCGTTCTTCGTAAATGAGATCTTCGTAAGTCACTTTGAATCTCCCCCAATCAACCGTGCATCGTTAGGCCGCCAGAGACGCTGATCGTCTGACCGGTTATATAGCCTGCGTCGTCGCTCGCCAGAAAAGCGACCATGCCCGCGTAGTCTTCCGGCACTCCGAGGCGTTTCATCGGGATGGCGCGCTTCAAGCCTTGTTGGATTTTATCGCCAACCACGGGGTCAAGGGATACCGCGGCAAAAAGCGGGGTATCGGTCGGCCCTGGGCAGACTGTGTTAATTCGAATTTTATTACGCGTGTATTCCCGCGCAAGCGTCTTACCGAAGGCGATCATGCCACCCTTGCAAGCGGAATAGACCGATTCACCGGAAGAGCCGACCCGGCCCGCATCCGAAGAAATATTTACAATCGAGCCGCCAGTGCCGCGTTCGACCATCCCCTTCATTACCACATGACACATATTCAGGGGACCGTAGAGGTTAATCTTCACGACCTTGTCCCAAAAGTCAGGGGTCGAATCGAGAAAGTTGTATAGCTGATCCCAACCGGCGCAATTGACCAGAATGTCGGATGGACCGGCCTTACCTTCGAACTCCGCCACTGTCGCATCGACCGCCGCATAGTTAGTAATATCACAGGCTTGGCCAAACGCATTTTCGCCAATTTCCGAAGCCGCTGCCACTGCACCGTCGCCGTTGATATCGAAAATACCGACCTTACAGCCCTCTTCTGCTAATCGTTGGCTGATCGCCCTGCCGATCCCGCTGGCGCCACCGGTCACAATGGCTGTTTTTCCGCTCAATCCACGCATTACGCGCTCTCCTCTGGCCGAGTGTTCTAGTTGCTCATAGAGGTAGTCGCGATTTCCAAATCGGACAGCGACAAAACGCCCCGATCAAAGGGAAATTTGTCTACCGTTCCAACGCCACTGCAATAACAACGCAAGAACCGAACTCGCCGCAGCCAATGCCATCATGGCAAAGAAGGTTTTTTCGGGACCGAATGCGCCATACAATCGTCCGGTAATCGGCATCATCAAAGCCATTGCGGCCCCCATCGCCAATGCCGAATACAATGTCTGAGCAGTGGCCAGCAATTCCGTTGGCGCAATCCGGCTGATAAAGGTCATGCCGCCTAAATGCGCTGCACCAAACGTGAAGGCGTGCAGTGCCTGCGCCAAGGTCAGCACCCAAATTTCAGTCGAGGTGCCGGTCAGGTACCATCGCAATACCGCGGCAACCGCGCCGGCAAAGATCAATAAGGGCGGCCCAAACCGCTTTAAAAGCGCAGCCCCTTTCCAAAAGACAATAATTTCCGATGCGGCGCCAAAGGCCCACAAGAAGCTAATCGCCGAATCTGAGATACCTATCCCGCGCCAATACAAACTGCCGAACGCATAGACCGCCGAATGGCTGGTCATCGATAGTGCCACGGTCAACACAAACAGCATGAAGATAGGCCGTGTCGCCAGGCGCAGACCATCGGTTAGCCTAGGCGCGACACCTTCCGACCTCGTGTCCGGAAGCATATAAAACCCTATAACGGCAAAGGCGCAGGAACCGACGATCGCCCATAAGATCAAATCCTCAGCCCGTCCCTCCAATATGACACCGCCGAGCGAACTGCCAATGATAAAACTGATCGTGCCCCACAGACGCACCTTCCCGTAATCTGCCTCTTCGCGACGCACATGGGTCATCGTGATACTGTCGCTTAATGGAATAAGAGGACTGCGGCAGACCGCCGTCAACGCGGCGACCAGGAAGAAATGCCAATACATGGTTGCTAGGCCGAAGAGTGCGTAACCACTGGTCATCCCGATCGCGAACAATATCAATATTCGGCGGCGATGCCCTGTCCGATCGGAGAAATGCGCTACGGCAAGGCTGGCCACGACGATGAATAGCCGTTCAAACGCCAAGAGATCACCGATTTGGACTTCACTCAATCCTCGGCTGGACAACCAGACTGGCCACCATGGCATCGATAACCCACCGTAGAAAAAATAGGTCCAATAGGAAAACGAAAGCCTGAACGGAACCGATATCATTGCGGATGAATAACCCGCCATTCGGCGGTCAGTCGAGCCACCTCTGCGCGATCGGCTATGGTCAACTTGGGCTCAACTTGGCGCAACCGTTCGGCCGCCCAGTCGTAATCCTTATTCGCCGCACGCCCATGCCAAAATGTCGCTTTGGCCCAATCGATGGAGACGCCGACACCCCTCGCGTAGAAATCACCAAGGTTCATTTGTGAGGTGGGGTCGTTTTGCTCAGCCGCTTGCCGGTACAACGATGCAGCCTTCCTGGGAGAGTAGGCAATGCCGGGCGGAGCAGAGATATAAAGTCCAGCCAAGGCGGTCTGCGCATCGATCTCTCCCGCCTTCGCGAGATGCTCCCAAACTGCAGCTGCTTCGGCATACCGCCCGCCATCATAGGCGCGTAATCCGTCCATCAATGTTTCTCCAAACGTCGGAGATGCGACACACAGCAACACCAGGATATGCAATGATTTATGCAGAACGACCATCCTTGCATATGACAGAAAAAGGGCGGCCACCACAAGGATACCCGCCCAGTTTAAAAGTAACCGTCCCGAGGGTTACGTTACGCGGAATTCTTCTGGCAACAGCATGACCGCATCCTGATCCGGTGCCACAGCGTTGTGGCACTCGCAAGAGAAGCTCATGGTCGCTGAATTCTTGCCGCTGGTGGCCCCGAAGACCTGACTGTCCAGCTTGATCATTTAAAATTTCCAATCGAGGCAAGTATTATTGGAACCGGCAGGCATCTTCTGCAACAGGCATAGCGGTCACACCACCATTTTGCCGTCACCGGAGACCGTAAAGCTGTCTTTCGCCGACAAAGCGCCCGGCTTGAGCGTCCGACATTCTCATGCGCACCGTAATTCTTAGCGTAACTGTTGCCAAGGTTTTGAACGAAGCGATTACAATGTGTCGCCGATTGATAAGCGACTTTGCTGTTTCTAACGAAATTGGTGTAATTTTTCGCAATCGGATTCTTCAATTTGCCGTATGCGGTCGTCATTTCCTTCAACAAGCAATTTAGGCCAAAACAGCCTCTGCTGCAGTCAATTCGACCACCGGAGCTCAGCCACAGGGACTGCACGGGTTACAGCCCTTCTTTTAGGCGCCACAACCTTTTTGGCCTCGCATGGATTATAGCCCTTTTTGCCCACAAACGAATTGCAACCGCGCTTTGGTGCGCATGGCTTACAAGCCGCATGGACCTTTGCTGCAAGCCCTGCTCCGGCAATGTCGAGACCAACCGCAGATACCGCCGGCAAGACAGTCGAGGCGAGCATTTTGCCCTTAAACGGACGCATTAAACCCTTCATAAAACTCGTTTACGAGCCGTTTATGCAGCGCTTCAACCCTAGAATGAGTAGAATTAGCTTATACGGATGAACCGTGAAACGCGTCTCACTGCGGATAACGCATTGATAAATATCATATAGGCGAAATGTCACCTCGCACGCGCATAGTTGAGAGACGTTGATTAGAACATTCGAATGCGCAAAGGCACTTTCATACGAACGCCCAACGACAAACGATGTTTAATAGTGATCGAAAGGATAGAGACCATAATAAAGCTTCATAAGATTCTATTTTCTGTGGCCACGGCGGTCCTCATTTCGACCGGGCCCGCATTCGCTGATGGCGATGCGAAAATAGGAAAGAAAGTTTTTAATAAATGTCGGGCCTGCCATGCCCTAAAAGTCGGGACGAAAAAGGTCGGTCCATCGCGTCACGGGATCGTAGGACGAAAAGTCGGGTCGGAAAGCTACTTCAAGTACTCGAAAGCGATGAAAGCCTCCGGTATTGAATGGACTGCTGAAAACCTAGACAAGTATCTCAAAGCGCCTAAAAAGTTTATTTCCAAAGACAAACTGCCCTTCGGTGGCCTCAAAAAGGCCAAGGGTTTCGCAAATATCATCGCCTATTTAAAATTTGTCTCTAACTAGCCCTATTGCGAGAACCGGGCATTCCGGCAGAATGATAGCGAAGGTTCAAATTATTGGAGATAACCGATCATGGCACGCGTGCGCGACTTGAGCATTGAGGAAGTACCGGTGGATTGTCAGCCGATCTACAAGCGGTTTTCCGAAGAATACGGACCATTTTTAAATCAGGTGAAGGTCTTTGCCCATCGTCCGCCCGCTTTGAAACATATCATGGGCCTTCTATTGGATTTGGCCGACGAGGCCTTGTTGCCAAAGCGCTATCTAGAAATCGCCCTCGTCGTCGTCTCCAAAATAAATGAATGCACCTATTGCGTTGCGCATCACGCGCCGCGCCTGACGGAACAAGGACTGGCACCGGAGACGGTCGCCAATATTCTCGAAGACGACTGCCCAGGGCTCAACGAGGTCGACCGTCTAGTGCGAGATTATGCGGTTCAGGTAACTGAAAAGCCGCAATACATGCGGGATGCTATCTTCGAGCAATTAAAGGCACATTTCTCGGAAGAACAGATTGTCGAGTTAACACTACGCACGTCGTTGTGTGGCTTCTTCAACCGCTTCAATGACGCGCTCCAAATTGGTATGGAAGACGGCGTTATCGAAGATATGTTGAGCCACGGCATCGATCGGGGTTCGCTCCCGACCGAACACGCGGACGCCGCGGAGTAAAACCTACTCCGCGATCTCCGCGAGGCCTTGGTTCAAGATTACAAGATTATCCCGCGTGGGGATGCTGCCGCGAAACGC
>CAJWTF010000141.1 GCA_913046825.1 uncultured Rickettsiales bacterium
ATCCCGCAAGAATGCAATTGTAGGCGACCGCTTCTAAGGTCAGATCACCCATCAGCGGCATCAAATGTCCGAAGGATTGATCCAGTGCCCCACGTCCCGAGATCATGGCGTCAAAACGATCCAAGGTCGGCGGGACCATCGGCAGTCCGTCACTCAGGTCGAGTGCTTCCAGCTGCGCTTGAGCGCCTTCATAAGTAATGTCTTGGGCGAAAAGCGGGTGGTCTTCGTTCATTGAACTACTCCGTCATTCCCGCAAAGGCGGGAATACAGACCGACTTACGAAACAGAACTGAATTCCCACCTTCGCGGGAATGACGGAAAATATAGAAAGCTCAGCCATTCGAGATCTTAACCGAACACACTGCTGTCGCGCCAAAGGTCGGGATGAAGGCGGAATGCTTGCCGGCCCCACCCGCAACTAAGACATGGATATCTTCCGGAGACGGGCTGAGATAATACTTCCCGTTGACCGGAGTCTGGTCACGCTCGCTCTCATAATGATGCTGCTGTTCCTTCGAGACGCGGGAGACTAGGACCGCAGACTGCTCGTAAAGCTTCTCCTGGACATCCAATATGGAAAATCCGTCGCGGTGGATCGTCTGGGCGTGTTCCGGCCCGAAAACGATCGTGTAAGGACCCTTGCCGTATATATTGTTGGTGCCGGGCTCCGAAATCGTCCCGGCAACCGTTGTGAGGATACCCTCGCCGGTCGTGCTTGCGTGATCGTTGATATTGTGGGGCGGCTCTGAAGCCGACGTCGTCACGATGCTGTCTTCCGCGTTAAAGCCCCGGCGCACGTGATAAGGCTCCCACGGGCTCTCTTCCTCATTCTCACCGAAACAGAAACTGTATTTTGCGGGCGAACCTTGGGTCGAACGGTCCATCTCTCCGGGCTTGCCGCCGCCAACATTCAGCAGCGTGAGTTGTAAGGCCCGACCGATGGCCGCATTCGTTCGGTTTCCTTGACCAAAACAATTGCCACCGCAGTTGATACCAATTTCGTGGCGTATTGGACCGCTAACGATGAGACCAGGGCCGCAAGGATGCGTCGTCGCCAAAGTACCGTGGAGATTATACTCCGGAACCAGCACGGCGCGCACCGCCGCCACAACAGTGCAAAACAGCTCCGGCCGGCAGCCCGCCATCACCGCATTGGCAGCAATGCTTTGTAAGGTCGGCAGGACGCGACGCGGTGGCATCTGCGGGAATGGTTCGTTGTCCCCCCGGGAAGCCTCCATCATGGCAGCGACTTTCTCCTCGCTCGGCACCATCAAGGGCAAGCCATCACCCCATTCGTGATCGAGGGCGTAATCGTTCCATTGATCGTAATCAAGGTCGCCGATATCGACGAATTCGGCGTCAGACATTGGAAATCCGCAGCGAAATTGCTTCCGTGAATCCGAAGGTCGGAATAATAGCCGAATGCTTGCCCGCACCGCCCGCGACCATGATCTGGATATCCTCCGGCGAGCGGGTCAGGTAGTACTTGCCGTTCACCGCTGTCTGCTCGCGGTCTTGTTCGTAGTTGATCTGATTTTCCTTGGAGACGCGCGATACATCCACGGCGGAATCTTCATAAAGTTTCTGCTGGATATCCTTAATCGTGAATCCGTCGCGGTGAACGGTCTGTGCGTGTTCGGGCCCAAACACCACTGTGTAAGGGGCCGTCCCGTATATCAAGTTCGAGCCCGGCTGCGAGACTGTGCCCGCGATGGTCGTGAGAATACCCACGCCCGTCGTGCTGGCATGGTCATTGATATTGTGCGGCGGCTCGCACGGCAGCACGGTCACAACACTATCGCCCACCTCGAACCCTCGGCGCACGTGATACGGCTCCCACGGGCTCTCTTCCTCGTTTTCACCGAAACAGAATGTGTATTTCGCCGGCGACCCCTGGGTCGAACGATCCATTTCCCCCGGTTTTGCCCCACCGATATTGAGCAGTGACAACTGCACTGCCCGCCCGATAGTCGCGTTCACCCGGTTACCCTGACCGAAACAGTTACTACCGCAATTCACACCGAGTTGTGTCCGGATAGGACCGTTCAAGATCACCCCCGGTGCGCAAGGATGCGTCGTCGCCAGCGTGCCGTGAAGATTGTAGTCCGGGTTCAACAGAGCGCGGACTGTCGAGACAACGACCGGGAAGTACTCGGCCTTACACCCCGCCATAACCGCATTCGCCGCAATACTTTGCAACGTCGGAATGACCCGGCGCGGCGACATCGGCAGGAACGGCTCGTTATCACCCCGGCAAGTCTCAACAAAGGCCGAAACTTTTTCCTCTGTCGGGATCATTAAGGGCATGCCGTCGCTCCATCCCTGCTCGGCGGCATAGTCGTTCCACTGTTCGGCGTCGAGATCGGCATCGCCAACCTCAAGCACCTCACTCTCGGTAAGGTCCGTCATGTCTTTCCTTTTCGGCACTCGTTCGGCTGGTTAGGCGCCGACCGCGTCCTTCAATTCCGAAGAAGCGACACCGATACGCTCGGACAGCTCTTCCTCGTTCAATCCACCGACCGGATGCTTCACGATCAACAGTTTGGGATCCGCTTTACGAGCCTTCGCTTGGGCGCGCACCAGCGGCAAAAAGGTTTCAGTGATGACGATATATGTTTCAACGCCGCGTTTTTCGAGTTCGATACTGTCATGGAAACTCCACGACGAGCACGACCCTCAATCGGCCAGGGCGACAATAGCCCCTTTGTACTTGGCGGCGACTTCGTCATATAGCGCTTCAGGGGCAGGCTGAGCAGCGCTGTCCTTGAAGAAATAATCGATATTATCGGTCGAACGATAGACGCCCATTTGCGCTTTCACGCCTTCGAGCAACTCGCGCGCGTTTGGCTTTGAATTGGAGATGATGGCGATAGAATCGGAATTCCAGTCGGTCGAAAGCTCGAACCTACTGCTTTGGTTATCGCCACCTTCCTCAAGGCCGAAAGACGGGTTAACGATCCGCATGCTTTCCTCCTGATCGGAAATGATACTGCACTCAATATTAATATAGCTCATCGGTGCCATTGTCCCAACCTTAGGCGCGCCGCACATATTTATCCAAACGATGGCATCAGGAGAGAGATATGCGGCTCAAAGACAAAGTAGCGATCATTATCGGTGGCGGACAAGCACCGGGAGAGAGTGCAGCCATCGGCAACGGACGGGCGACGGCGCTATTGTTCGCGCGGGAGGGCGCCAAGGTCTGCTGTGTCGATCGGAGCTTGGAATCAGCACAAGAAACCGTGGATATGATTTCCGAGGAAGGTGGGACTGCGATTGCAGCGGCGGCGGACGTCACGGACGAATCCGCCGTCGAAGCCGCGATCAAAAGCTGCGCCAATGAATGGGGTCGCCTTGATATCCTGCACAACAATGTCGGCATCAGCGTTGAAGGTGGCGATGCGACACTCGATAAAATCTCGATGGAAGCCTTCGAGCGCATTTTCGACGTCAATCTGCTCGGCACTATGCTGGCGTGCAAACATGCGCTACCGATCATGCGGGATCAAAAGAGCGGCGCTATCGTCAACATTTCCTCTGCATCGGCCTATTGGACAGGCCACCCGACGGTACTCTATCCCGCCTCCAAGATGGCGATGATCAGTTTCACCCGGCAGATCGCCATGCAAAACGCCGACACAGGTGTGCGCGCCAATGTCATCCTACCCGGATTGATGGACACCCCCATGGCAGTTGACCGGCGCGTTGAGGTCACCGGTCGCACCCGCGACGACATAGCAAGCGAGCGCGATTCCAAGGTGCCGTTGTTGAACAAGATGGGCACCGGCTGGGACGTCGCCCACGCGGCATTGTTCCTGGCATCTGACGACGCGGGCTTCATTACAGGTGTGGAACTGCCAGTAGACGGTGGGTCTATGGCGCGAGTGGGGTAGCCCCCTCTCCCCTCGCGGCAGAGGGGTGGGTGTCAGCAACTCACACGTTGAGAAAATTCAACGGCAATCCAACGCGCGGCCAGTCGCATTCAACCAACAACCCCTGCCAGGAAAGCGTGATATAGGCCTTCTGCAAGTTCTCCCCGCCAAAGCAAATATTGGTCGTATAACCGTCTCCAGTCGCGACGAACTCCACGGTACCGCCGTCCGGGCTCGCGACTGTAATCCCACCGGTGAAGAGGGTCGCGACGCAGACATTGCCGCCCGCTTCCACCGCCAAGGAATCATACCGCCGCATCCCTGTGTCGCTGGTGATATATCGCCCACCGTTCAGCGATTCCGGGTAGGGCAATAGTTTCACTTCGCCGTCGCCGACGATATCGAATGCGAAGAGCCGCCCGCCTTCGGTTTCCGCGACGTAAAGTGTTTTCTCGTCCGGCGATAGGCCGATACCGTTCGGCGTGGTAAAAGGTTGGATGACTTCTTTAATCTCACTGCC
The DNA here is from genome assembly GCA_913046825.1 of uncultured Rickettsiales bacterium. The sequence continues at coordinate 4,393 of CAJWTF010000141.1, forward strand.
GTCGGGCTTTGCCCAGTAGATCGCCCCCCGGTCCAAGTCACGCTCCCGCGCTTTGCCGAGGTCGGTGAACCACATGTTGCCCTTGCGGTCGAAGACGATGTCGTTCGGCCCGCTCAACCGGTTGCCGCTACAATTGTCGTAGAGCCGCTCGACCTTGCCGGTCTCCATATCGACCCGCTCAATCCGCCCGGTCACATAATCGTCCGCCTGCCCTATCGGCCGCATGCCGCCGGACGTCGTATCATAGGACCATTTAAACCCGCCGTTATTGCAAATATAGCAGGCTCCGTCGGGTCCGATCGCCGCCCCGTTCGGCCCACCACCGGTCTCAGCGATGACTTCCTTTGTCCCGTCCGGCAAAACGCGGGTCAACGTGCCGCGCTCGATCTCGACCAGAACGACGGAGCCGTCCGGCATGGCAATGGGGCCTTCGGGAAAGCGCAGGCCGTCGGTTATCGTGCGAAATTGGGTCATAGTTACACCGGTGCAATTTTTTCAAGTGGTTCCTCCCGCCCCTCGGGAACATTGTCCCGCATATCGGCGAGGAGATCGGATTTAATCGTGGCCACCCCCGGATCGCTCCAAAGGTTGCGCCATTGCTGCGGGTCGTCGGCAAGGGCATAGAGTTCGCCCTCGCTGCCGTCATAGCGATTGGTCTTCTCGTAGGCCGTGATCAGGAAATCGTCTCGGACCAACGTGCGCATCACAATCTCGTTGCCGTCATAGGTGTCGATCCACTCCGTCACCACCCGCTCGCAAGATTTGTCGCCGGGCACTCGCGGCAACGGCCGACCTTGCATGACCTCTGGAATATCGAGCCCAGCGGCGGCGAGAATGGTCGGTGCAATATCGAGATGGCCGACAGGCTCCGGCACGTCGGCGGGGGCGATGCCGTCAACCGGGGCCGGGCGCCAGATCAACGGCACCTTGGTCAGCGCGTCGATGTGGTACGGGCCTTTGAACAGCATGCCGAAGTCCCCCTGTAGTTCGCCGTGGTCGGTAGTGAAGAAGATTTCCGTCTCCGAATCCCAACCCCGCGCCTCGAGATAGGCCATCACCCGCCCGACGGCCTCATCGATCAGCTCGTTTTTGGCATGAACGATGGCGTTCACCTCGCGGATCTGATCCGCCGTCGTCTCGGCGGGCACGTAAGCGGGCGGCACTTCGAAGTTGAGCTGCGCCTCCCCGCGATACCACGCCAACCAATGCCATGGCTTTTCAGCCAGTATTTCTTCGCATTTCTCGCGGTTGCCGGGATAACCTGCTGGCAAGTCCAGTTCCCGCCAATCGAAACGCTTGCGCGCCGCGTCCGGCACATCCCACGGGTGATGAGGGTCTGGAAAGCTCATCCAGCAAAACCACTTCTGGTCGTCTTCCCGCGTGCGCAGCCAATCGATAGTGCGCCGAGCTGTCCAAGCCGTATGGTAGTTCTCGGGGTCAATGGGATTGTACGCCACCTGAGGGGCTTCGGTCTCGCCACCGCCGCGCGCGCTCGGATTGCCGCCGCTTGTATATTCGTGAAAACCCGCAACGTCATCCGGATGATTCTGGGCCAGCCATTTTGGATAGTGGAACAACGACCGTCCCGCCCGCCCTGTGTGGCCAGTCAGCTCCATATGATCGAAGCCTCGGTGTGGGCCAACATTATCCTCACCCGCCGCCGTATTCTCGAAAAACGTCTTGGCCGCGTGCGGTTCGAAATGCGCCTTGCCGATCAAGGCGGTGCTATATCCCGCCGATTTTAGCTCGTGAGCCAGGCTCGGGTGGTCAGCGGGCAGCGGAATGCCATTTGAGGTCACCCCGTGCATGCGGATGTGCTGGCCAGTCAGGATGGTGGAGCGCGCTGGCATGCAAACCGGGCATTGGTTGCGCGCTTGCCGGTAGAGAATACCGTCACGCGCCAAACTATCGAGGACCGGCGTCTTCGCGATGCCGCCGCCGGTGCAGCCAAGTGAGTCGTATCTTTGCTGGTCAGTTGTGATAAGCAGAATTTTCTTGGCCATAAAACGCACCTCCGCACAAGGAAGTAGCGAAACCGACGGCACTGTCTACCCAGTCATTTTCAGACCGCGCGCCAAGGCTTGTCTGAGAACCTGCTTTCAGGTGACGCAAAAAGTTCGACGAGATTATGCCCATCCCGTCGCGCATGAGGATTATTGAGCCAAAGTCGCAGGAGATGGCGTTTACGATCCGGAGCGTCAATATATTCACTTCGGGAATGCAAGATGACCGAATTGTTGATGATTTGCAGATCGCCCTTTTGCAAATTCATAGACAAGGCGAAACCCTCCCGCGACAAAATACTGTCGATCAAGTCAAAGGCTTCCAGGTCAGACGATCCTATTTCCGCTCCTTCACGCGCCGCCCATACCATATTATTGCGGTTGTATCGGCAGTGGAGCAGCCCATTGCTGAAACTAAAAACCGGAATTCGCTCAGCGGAGATCGGCGCATGACCGGGAGGATGATCTCCTTGGCGATGGTGGTGATACCCACGAAGAAGCGAGGGCATTAAATCGGGTCTCTGCGCGAGCACCTCGTTATAAAGTGAGGTCGCACTCGCGATCGCACTTAATCCACCTTCTGCCGCCGTCTCCAGACAAAGCAGACCCGTATAGTGAAGCATTTGCGGCTCGCCCTTAGTACCATCCGTATGGAACGGCAAAAGGGTGGTTCCGCTATATCCCCTGGACTGGTGACTGTAATCCCGGCCAATATCGCGAACATCGACCATTCGTTCAGCGCCACCATTCTGCACAATAGGTCCGCCCAAATAGGAGGCGACGCCCTCATATGCAATACGCGCCTCCTGAACGGTTAGATGCTCGACGGGAAAATTAGCGATGACGGTGAAGCCCCGCCCAAATTCCAGCTCGTCATAAGCACTGCGAAGCACCTCGGACATTAGTGGTAGTGGAAAGTTTGCCTTTTCCAAAATTTGGTCGTCAGTCTGTTCTACCGCCTTGGTCGCTTCGACGATTTCATCACGCATTGTATTGTCGAGCGCAAAAACCCAACTACGCGCCTTTCGAAAATCGGCACCGCGCCACGCAGTCGAGTCATTTATAAACGACGCATCATTCATTGATCAGTCGTCTTCACCCGACTGCGCCGCGAAGATCGAGGTATAACCGCCCGACCAGTCCGGCGGAATTTGGCACGGGCGCGGATCGTGTTGCGCCCAGCGCGCAGGATTACCGCGCACCACTTCATAAGTGTATTTCGATGGATCGGGATGCGGCGTATAAGGTTTTGCGTCCGCCGAGGTATAGCAATTGAGCAGCAAGGGCCGAGGCTGCGGCGAAGTGCTCGATGGTGAGTAATGCAAGCTGCGGCAATTATGGATCGTGATTGATCCTGCCGCCCCCATCAGATAGTCGACCTTGGACATATCGACGCCAGCCGCATCTCGGTCGCTGAGCATTCCGGTCCATTCCCCATCGTCATCGTATTGGTCATAGAGGGGACCATCGTGACTATCCCGCGCAATGGCCAGCGGGCCATTTGCCATGTCGGTGTCCGCCAGATAGCAGCCGATGGTGAAGACGTTGTAATTGGTGTGCGGGAAGAACTGTGCGTCCTGGTGCCATTTCACCGTATCGCTACCGTCCGCCCATTTGAAGTTCAGCTTAGAGTGATGGAACACTACGTCCGGTCCCGCGATGTCCACTGCGACATCCGCCAGAATACCCTTCGCCACACGCCAATAGGCATCATGTTGTTCATCGGGCCGTTTCAGGCGCCGCAGCACCGGCGTATCAGCGCTGTGCCCCGGTCCAATATCAAAGATATTGCCGGACTGGGTTTCCGCACGGCTCGCGTCAACAAACTCGTTGGTTACATTAACCAATTCGCTGAGAATATCGGCTGGCACGAGGCTCTCGACGCCGACATAGCCATGTTCGAAATAGTGCTCGCGCTGTTCCTGGGAAAGTACCCGCGCCGGATGCGATAAAATTTCTTCTGGAGTCATGCCACAACCTCCGTCCAAGTTAATATAGTTCCATTTGGAACCGTATGCGTTTCCTAACCTGGTTTACAAGCCTAAACCAAATAATAGAGCACTCATACTATCAAAACTGAAGCGTGATGCGTCTTTTCGCCGAAAAGGTATTTTCAAAAATCGGCGAAGACAATTTCCTTAATCCGCTGCATCTCATTAATTTCCTAATTTTCTGTTGTCGTTTGGATGCAGCGCAAAAGGAGCATTTTTAATGCACGTGTTTTCATAGATTGAGAAAACGAACAAGCTTGTCGAGACGCGGCAGGATCTCACCTGCAGAGGCCGCTTTCAAACCGAATAGGCAGCGGGTCACCCCCGCCTCAGCCAACTTCTCTATGGCCTTCGGGTCTCGTGGAGTGGCATTGGTGGTAATCGGAAAAGGTTCCCGCCCCGCTTCCTTCGCCAAGGCCGCCAATTCGACCATCCGTTCTTGTTTTAACTCGGTCGGCGCCTCGTTGCCACCAAGCGACGGGAACCAAGCGTCTCCGTAGCGAAGTACCCGCTTAAAAGTACCTGGTGCATCACCGCCGATCATGATCGGCGGATGTGGCTTCTGTGCCGGTTTCGGCCAGGACCAGATGGGATCGAACTTAACGAACTCACCATCGTAACTGGCCTCGTCTTGGGTCCAAATCGCTTTCATCGCCTCGATGCGTTCGCGCACAATCTTCCATCGGCGGTTCCATGGCGTGCCGTGGTTCTCCATCTCCTCGCGGTTCCATCCACCACCGATACCAAAATCGACCCGACCACCCGAGATTTGATCCAAGCTGGCAATTTGCTTGGCGGTAATAATCGGATCGCGCTCGACGACCAGGCAGATTCCCGTGCCAAGCCGAATACGCTTGGTCACAGCTGCCGCCGCCGTCAGTGTCGCAAACATGTCGTGATTGCGGATATAATCGTCCGGCAAGTCCCCGCCCCGCGCGAATTCAGAGGACCGGCTGGCCGGAATATGCGTGTGGTCCGGTACAAACAACGCGTCGAGCCCGCGCTCCTCCACCGCAATCGCAAGTTCCGTCGCCGGGATCGAATAGTCGGTGACGAACATAGTGACGCCGTATTCCATATTTCGTATCCTATTTGATATCTCAGAGCTCTGTTGAATACCGCCTAAGCCGTCTGCGCCAACATAAACACCGATAGAATCGCACAACCGATAGCAACGTATTTCCGTCCCGAAAGAGCTTCCATACCAAGACCGACCGATATAACCATCGCGACAGCAAAGCTCAAATTCGCAACCGGCACCACGACGCTAGCTTCCCCTAACCGAAGAGCTTCGATGAGAGCGTTGACAACAACAAAAGCAAGTGTGCCCGAGATAAGAGAATAGACCGCCTTCTTGCCGGTCATTCGCACGCGTCTCTCGCGGAGGGCCGCGTATATAAGGCCGCCGATGATCCAACATCCAGCAGCAATGATAAGCATGCCCTCTGGCACTGCACCTTGTTCCAACGCATATTTCGAAGCGACCCCATAAAGCGCCCGAAAGATAGATGCTACAACGGCAATACTGAGGAAGAGCAAAGGTATGGCTATCTCTCCATCACCATTTTCAGCCCGCCGGTAAAGCAGTACCACCGCAAATATTCCAATGCCGATCCCCAATATCTTGAAGACCCCGACATCTTCCGAGAGGAGCAGAAACGAAATCGCC
>CAJWTF010000142.1 GCA_913046825.1 uncultured Rickettsiales bacterium
TGAACCCTCGTCTTGAGCTTGGGAAGCTCCTGCTCTACCGTTGAGCTACACCCGCGTGCCATCCCGAAGTCATAAGTAAAGCGGAGCCTGAGTTCAAGTCTTGGGAATGATCTGGGCTAGGGTGCGGGTCGCGTTTGTCATCTCGGTTTCCCCGAAACCCGCATATCCCAACAAGAAGCCACTGCGTGATGGTGTTTTGTCGTAGAAGGCCGAGAGCGGCGGCGCCTGGACACCGGCCGAGCAAAGTTTCTGCGGCAGCTGTGTGTCATCGAGCCCTCTCGGTAATTCGGCCAACAGATGCATGCCCGCATCCTTGGGCGTGAGTTTCAGGAAGCCACCCAGTTCCTGCCGGACCAGCTCGATCAACGTCGCTTGCCGGGTACTATAGAGTGCCCGCATGCGCCTAATATGCGCGCTTAGAAAACCTTCGGAAATAAAATACGCGAGCGCAGCTTGAGCGACCGATGATGGGTGAGAATCGATTAGAACTCGAATCGAACGAAATGCATCGACCAGATGGTCCGGCACCACCATATAGCCGATGCGGAGACCCGGAAACATGACCTTGCTCATTGTGCCGATGTATATCACCCGGCCTTCCTCGTCGAGACCTTGCAGCGCGGCTAATGGGCGGCCGCGGTATCGGTACTCACTATCGTAATCATCCTCCAAGATGAACGCATCTGCCCGACGTGCCCATTCAAGTAGTTCCAATCGACGCCCCAACGTCATGGTCACCCCGAGCGGGTATTGATGAGATGGCGAGACGCAGGCGAGGCGGGCGTCCGGCGCAATGCGCTCGCCTTCAGAAACACTGATGCCTTCGTTATCGACAGGAACGGCGGCCAGCTCGGCACCGGCGGCTAATAACGCGCCCCGCATGCCCTGGAAGCCGGGCTCTTCCATCCACACGGAGGCGCCGGGGTCAATTAACACGTGAGCCGTCAAATCAATGGCTTGCTGGGCACCGGAGACGATAATTACTTGGTTCGAGTCGCACTGCACGGCGCGCGCGGCGCCGAGATAGGAAGCGATGGCCTCGCGCAGTGGCGCTAAACCCAACGGGTCGTTTCCAACCAGGAAGCTCCGGGGTGGATCGCGCCATTTCCGTCCAAGGAGCCGCGCCCATTCTTCGAACGGAAACTCTGCAAGTTCAGGTATGCCGGGCGAAAACGCTGAGGTGCGGGTTGAACCTCGACCGCTGATTGATGAGAGATATGTTCCCCGTTTAGATGGTCCCCGGCGCTGGATTTTTGCCGGCCGCGATGTCTTACCGGTGGCTCGCGCGTTCAATAATTCTTCCGGAAGCGTGGTCGACACATAGGTGCCGGCCCCGGTCCTCCCTTCGATGTATCCCTCGGCGAGAAGTTGATCGAAGGCCGAGACCACGGTGTTGCGTGAGAGACCCAAATCCCGGGAAAAGGTGGGCATTGCCGGAAGCCGTTGGCCTGGACGAAGGCGCGCGCTCAGGATCGCGTCACGGATGGCGAAATAGAGCTGACGGTAAAGCGGTTCCAACGCATCGGCATCAATGGAAATTGCCCTGAGATGAGCCGCGACCGACCGTTTCAATATATGACGCCGAATTGGATCTGTTGGACATTCACCATACCGGCAAAACCGCAATTTGCAACGGCACACTTGACTCACGAGATTGTCATTGTGAATTGACTGACGATCAGTCTTTAATGATTCAGCGGACGTTTAGCCTGCGACTGTCTTATATTAACCTTTAGAAACTTTATTTACCGGGTAATGAGCGAAGCCAATACACTTGAAACGCCGCTGTTGGTAGAGGCGAAATTTCGCGATCCGCAACTGACAGTGAACGGCGAGATTCGCGCTTTCGTGCATCTGACGGAATTGAAAACCTTGTGGTTCAATACAGGCACGCTATGCAATCTCACGTGCAGCAATTGTTATATCGAATCCAGTCCCACCAATGATCGCCTCGTCTATTTGACCATATCCGAAGTGACAGCCTTTCTTGACGAACTCAATTACGAGGGCTCGCCCCTGGAAGAGGTTGCTTTCACGGGTGGTGAGCCTTTCATGAACCCGGACTTGGTAGCAATGGCGGCTGTTAGCCTGGAGCGCGGATACCGCGTCTTGATTTTAACGAACGCGATGCGGCCGATGTTAAAATGCGCCGATGATCTTCTGAAACTGCAAATGCAACACGGAGATAGGCTGACACTTCGTGTCTCGCTCGACCATTACTCCCAACCGTTACATGATTTGTATAGGGGCGAGCGAGCCTATGCGCTGGCGTTGGATGGAATTCGTTGGCTGTCGGCGCATAGATTTAGGATCAATCTGGCCGGTCGTACCCTATGGAACGAAAGCGAGAAAATGCTTCGTGAAGGGTTTGAGCGCCTCTGTACGCGTGAAGAGATTTTGGTCGATTGTTATGACCCTTCGCAATTGATTTTGTTTCCCGAAATGGATGAAACGCTGGACGTGCCGGAAATTACAAACGCCTGCTGGTCACTCCTGAATGTCAATCCGGACGATATGATGTGCGCGACTTCGCGTATGATTGTGAAACGCAAGGGTGGAGAGCGGCCGATCGTACTTCCATGTACGCTTCTTCCTTACAATTCGGAATTCGAATTGGGAAATACTCTGGCTCAGGCCGATAATGACGTGAAACTCAACCATCCCCACTGCTCGCGATTTTGTGTGCTAGGTGGCGGTTCCTGCAGTCGAGCGGAGAGCTGAGCACAAGTCATTTGCGTACGCGTGCAATGGGAGGCTGTCAGTATCTCCTGTGAATCGTCCTAATCTGTGCTGATAGGATAAGAGTGTGGAGGAACAAAAGCCCTTGATAACCGCGCGTTAGAGCGCCCTAATGACGCGATCATGATTGAAGGAAAACCATATCGCGGCCTAAAAGTCGTTGATGCCAGTCAAGGCTTTGCGGCACCGTATTGCGCGGGCCTCTTAGCGCTGTATGGCGCGAACGTCATCAAGATTGAACCAACAGAGGGAGACTGGGCCCGAGGGATCGGGCGCAATCAGGCTGGCCAAACTCCGCTTCACATTGTCGGCAACCGCGGCAAGCGCAGCATTGCGTTGGATTTGAAGAAGCCGGGCGCCCTGTCGATCGTCCATCGTTTGGCAACGGATTGCGATGTCTTTCTGGAAAGTTTCCGACCAGGAGTCTCCGACCGGCTTGGCTTATCTTATGAAGTGATAAAAGCGGTGAGTCCCGACGTCCTCTATCTGTCGGTAAGCGGCTTTGGGCAAGATGGTTTATATAGAGATCGCCCGGCAACGGACACCGTGTTGCAGGCGTTTTCTGGTTTGATGTCTATCAATAAGGGATTGGACGGTATTCCTCACCGGGTCGGCATGCTGGCGGTCGATACGTCGGCGGCGTTACACGCGTTTCAAGCACTGCAAGCGGCTCTTTATGCGCGGCGAGACGGCGGCGGTGGTCGCTGGATCCAGATTGATTTAATGCGAACGACAGCCTCTTTCCTGGCGCAGAAAGTAGCCGAATATCAAATGGAAGACGGCCAACCTCGCGGAATGCATCCACCGGCTGGTGTCTATCAAACAAAGGATGGCTGGCTTGTCTTCACGCTGGTGAAAAACGAGCATTTCACGCGTTTGAGCAAAGCGCTCGGCCGCCCTGAATTGGCTGAGGATCCTCTTTATATCGGTTTCGAGCAGCGTTTGGAAAACAGTGCTGAATTGATCAAAATGGTCACGAACCTCATGGCTGAACATACGACGGAAGAGTGGATTTCCCGACTGCATGCGGAGGATGTCCTCAGCAATCCAATTAATACCATCGGCGATTGGTTGCAGGACGAACATGTCCAAAATACGAGTTCCATCGGACGAGTAGAACAGCCGGATTCCGGGCCAGTAGACGTCCCAATTGTCCCTGGAACCGTATTTGATCCCGAATTATACGCTCCCGCCGTTGGTGAGCATGGAGCTGATATATTGTCAGAGCTTGGTATGAGCAGCACAGACATTGATGATTTGGCCGGAACCGGCGCCGTAAAACTACCCTAAAGACGGAAAGAGACGCTCATGAGTAACGACAATTTTGATCCCGCGAATCACAAGCCGCTTGAATCAAAATATTTTGAAGACATGAAAGTGGGGGAAACTTTCTACATTCCATCCCGCACCATGACCGACGCCCTGTTTTCGGCGTTTCAATTGGCGTCCGGCGATAATCATCCGATCCATTACGATATTGAGTATTGCAAACGCCACGGGCACCGGGGAATGGTCGCCCATGGGTTCCAGACGTTGATCCAAACTGCGCCGGGTGCAGGATGGTTTCCCTTCGTTGTCGGCGACTCCCTGGTTGGCTTCCTCGAACAGTCTTCAAAATTCCTGAAACCGGTCTACAACGGAGATACCCTATACCCGATGTTGGAGATTACCGAGTTGAAGGCGAACCGCTCTACCGGCGTCGTGACCATGCGGTCCACGATCCACAACCAAGACAGTGAATTGGTTTTGGAAGGTGAGCAGAAATTCCTGATTAAAAAGCGCAATCCCGACACTTAAGAGCACAACGAAATGCCACCCTGCACTGGACAACCAATCCTCGCCACTCCATAAAGTCTAATCCATACGCGGAAGGATTTGAACGCTGGATACCGGGAAGTACGAATCAGTGACACGGGGCATTAAAGTTGTTGTGCGCCCCTTCTATCTCGACGACCAGTCGGAACCAGACGAAAACCATTTCGTTTGGGCGTACCATGTGGAAATCATGAATGATGGCCAAGAACAGGTTCAATTGCGTACCCGGTATTGGCGCATTACCGACGCCCTAGGACGGGTGCAGGAAGTACGCGGGCCTGGCGTGGTGGGCGAACAGCCGGTGCTCGATCCCGGCGAGGCGTTCGAATACACCAGCGGTACTCCGTTACCAACACCGTCCGGCATTATGGCGGGTATCTATCAGATGGAAGCGGCGGGTGGAGAACAGTTCGATGTCGAAATTCCCGCCTTCTCTCTGGACAGTCCCCACCAGGCGGTCAATCTGAATTAGAGGGCCTCTGGATCGTGCAGGCGATCGGCCGAAAGGACGTAACTTGACCCTGAACAGCGAAAATACGGACCACCACGGTACGACTGGGGATGTGGCGGTGGAAGCTGCGGCATCTGATGTCAGCCGCGACGAAGTTGAGGCCGCGGTCCGTAAGCTCATTCAATGGATCGGCGAAGATCCGGACCGCGAGGGTTTGGTCGACACGCCGAAGCGTGTGGTGAAGTCTTTTGAGGAATTTTTTTCGGGCTATAAAACGGACCCGATCGAATTTTTGGAGCGTACCTTCGAAGAGACGGACGGCTACGACGAAATGATCGTGTTGCGCGATATCGCTTTTGTCTCTCGCTGCGAGCATCATATTCTGCCGGTCGTCGGTAAGGCGCATGTTGCATATTTGCCGGATAAACGAGTCGTCGGTATCAGCAAATTAGCTCGCGTCGTCGAGGCTTTCGCGCGGCGGCTGCAGATACAAGAACGGATGACGGCGCAGATCGCCAATGCGATAGAAGCGGCGCTGCAGCCGCGCGGGATCGCGGTGGTGATCGAAGCGGAGCATCAATGTATGACCACGCGCGGGGTGATGAAGCCAGGCGTATCGATGGTGACCAGCCGGATGCTTGGCGCTTTCCGGGAAGATGCGAAGACCCGGCTCGAATTCGAGTCCATTATCGGTAAACGCTCCGGCTGAGGTTCATAACCGCAGGCCGCTGGACAAACCACAGCCGTAATTGGATCATGGCGGTCGCGTGACTCAGCTCGGATAAGAGAGACGTGCTCGACTTCAGGCCTATCCTGTTCATTACCGGTGTATTGATGCTGCCTTTGGCTGTCGCAATGTGCCTGCCGGCGATTGCCGATGCCTCAGCGGATAATCCTGATTGGCAGGTTTTCCTGACCGCTTCCGGGTTTACTCTGTTCGTCGGCGGCACTTTAGCGTTGACGTCGCGGGGCAATGTGCGCGCGATCACGCCGCGCCAGGGGTTTGTGCTCACCACCTTCTTATGGATCGTCATTCCAGGATTCGCGGCGCTTCCCTTCGCCTTCTCGGATTTGGATTTGAGTTACACCGATGCCTTTTTCGAATCCATGTCGGGATTGACCACGACGGGATCGACTGTCATTCGATCTCTCGATGTTGCACCTCCCGGCATTTTGATTTGGCGCGCCTTGCTGCAATGGCTCGGCGGTATCGGTGTGATCGCCATGGCGATCGCGATTCTGCCGCTGTTACGGATTGGTGGCATGCAGCTGTTTCGGATGGAATCTTCTGACCGCTCGGAAAAAGTCCTGCCGCGCACGACACAGCTCGTGGCATATATCGGGTTTATTTACCTCGGGACGAGCGTTGTGTGCGCCTTGGCGTATTGGGCGGCTGGGATGTCGGGTTTCGATGCCATCGCTCACGCCATGACGACCATCGCGACTGGCGGTTTCTCAACCTATGACGCCTCACTAGCACATTTTAATAGCCCCGCCATCGAATATATTGGCGTTGTGTTCATGTTGATCGGTAGCATGCCGTTCGTTTTGTATCTGAGGGCCCTGCGCGGTAACGCCAAACCGCTATTTCGCGACGACCAAGTGCGGTTGTTCCTGTTGATCGTGATCATCGCGATACTCTCCATCGCCTATTATCGCTATGCGTCGGGCGTCGAGATTGGCGCGGCGTTGCGGGAATCGGCTTTCAACGTGGTGTCGATTATTACCGGAACTGGCTACGCGACGGCGGATTACAGCGCCTGGGGACCATTTGCACTGATCGGTTTCTTTTTCCTGATGTTTGTCGGCGGGTGCGCCGGGTCGACGACGTGCGGTATCAAGGTCTTTCGTTTCCAGGTGCTGTTTGCAACCGCGGTCATGCAAATTCGCCGATTGCTAGAGCCTCATGGGGTTTATCTCGCCTATTACAATCGGAAACCGATTCCAGAAGAAGTGTCCGCTTCCGTCATGGCGTTCTTCTTCCTTTACGCCTTGAGCTATGTGGCGATTGCGGTCGGCCTTGGTTTGTCAGGGGTCGATTTTCTAACTGCGGCGTCGGGCGCCGCAACGGCGATTTCCAATGTCGGGCCGGGCCTCGGGCCGACGATCGGGCCCGCGGGCACATTCGCGACGCTTCCCGAACAAGCGAAGTGGCTGCTCTCTGCGGGTATGCTGCTCGGGCGTCTTGAACTTTTTACGGTAATTGTATTGTTGATCCCGTCATTTTGGCGCGACTGAGGGTTATTTTAGGAAGGCTGCCAGATGTTTGCGGATTTGTGATTCGAACGTCTGGTCAAAATCGCTCATGAGTTTCTCAGTTAATTCATACCAGAGCGTGTGGCGTTCTCGCAGAGTGGCGTTCTCCAGGACCGAGCGATTCCGTAGGCTGGTGGCGACGGCATTTGCACTGCGCAGTCCTTTGCCGTCGGTTACCTCGATCACGACTTCGACTTTCGCGTCGTAGCGCTCCGATTGTTCCGTCGTGAATGTTCCCTTGATACCACCAAGCCGCTTCAAGCGGGCTTCGACAACGCTGGCATCGCGAATGGTGACGACGGCACGACCGCTGGTACCTTTCGCTCGGAGGCGATCCACGACCCAACGCTCCACCGCGATATGCGGCGGCACCGGCATTTCGTGCTCGATATGCGGCGCTTTGAGAGGTGGCTCGAACAGGTGGACGATACTGATTTCCCGAACATCGAGAGAAATCGGTGGTAAATGCTGGAAGGTCTGCTCGGGCCAACTGCGTTGATTAACCGGCGTTTCGCAGCCAGGCACAGCCAATACGGAGACGATCAAAAGGGATAGCAAAGACAACTTTTTCATGGCCGCAATATGCGACCACTCGCGCCAGCCTTCAAGAGGCGCGTGCGGCCTCTATTTGGGCGGAGTCGAACCATTCTTCGGTGCTGCAGAATTCGCATTTGATCGAGATATGGCCATCGACCTTGTAATCCTCGATTTCCTCCGCCGATAACATCTTGAGAATGCCTTCGCCTCGGTCCCTCGAGCATCTACACGAGAACTGTAATGGCAGGGCATCGAATACTCGGACGCCGTCCTCGTGGAACAGCCGAAACAGCAATTGATGCGCTGAGAGGGTGGCCGAGGTCAGTTCACTTTTCTCGCAGCTGCTCATCAGAATTGTCGCTCGCCGCCAGGCTTCGTCCATCTCTTCCTTGCGGAAGCTCAGCTCGTCTTCGGGCAAGCGCTGCAGCATCAGCGCACCGGCTCGCCATCCACCCTTACCATCTTTTTCTGCAGCCATGGTGATGGCGGCAGAAAACTGGTCCGATTGCTGAAAATAGTGATGCACGCAGTCGATCAAGGTCGCACCCTGCAATTCGACGATGCCTTGATAAAGTTCCGCATGCTCGCCCTGGTCGACGGTAAAAGCCAGATATCCGGCACCAAATAATCGAGGCACGGGCGAACCATTGATCTCTGTCTCGTCCGGCACGTCGTCGCCGACGCTGGCATATGCGCGCACGCCACCATCGGTAGTCACATCTGCCGCCATCAGGCTGACTGGCCCGTTGCCCTTAGCCTGTAGGGTGAAAATGCCATCGAACTTTAATGTGGCTGAAAGCGCCGACGCTAAGACAACGAATTCCGCCATCAGGGACTGGACAGCGGGTGGCAGGTCGTGGCGACCGATGACATCGCTCACCGTTGGCCCCATGCGGATCAAGCGGCCTCGCAGGCCGCTCTCTTCAATCAGGAACGGTTGGATCAGGTCGTCGTCGAGACTCACGTAAGGCACCAGGTTAGTATGCCTTTCTGTGCATGCAGCCTGTTTTCGGCTTCGTCCCATACAACCGATTGCGGTCCGTCCATGACATCGGCGGTGACTTCCTCACCGCGATGGGCCGGAAGGCAATGCATGAAAATCGCTTCCGACTTCGCAAGCCCCATGAGCTGGCTATCGACCTGGTATGGCCGCAGCAGGTTGTGGCGGTCGCTGATCCCTTCGTCTCCCATGGAAACCCAGACATCGGTCGAAACGCAATCCGCACCGGTTGCGGCTTCAGTGGGATCATTGGTCAACAATACACGAGCGCCGTTCTCTTGAGCCCATTTCATGACGTCTTGATTTGGCTGCAATTCATCCGGGCACGCGAGGCGTAATTCGAACTTGAGTCGGGTCGCGGCGTGAATCCAACTGGTCGCCATGTTGTTGCCGTCGCCGCACCAGGCAATGGTCTTGTCTTCGACCGGACCGAGATGCTCCTCGATGGTCATGACGTCGGCCATGATCTGGCAGGGATGAGAATCGTCGGTCAGGCCGTTGATGACGGGAATGGTCGCATTCTCCGCCATATCGGTCAGGTTCTGCGGGTTAGTCGTACGGATCATGATCGCATCGACATAGCGCGAGAGCACTTTCGCCGTATCAGCCACCGTTTCGCCCCGACCTAGCTGCATATCGGTATGATCCAGGACGATGGTCTCGCCGCCCAGTTGGCGCATGCCGACGTCAAAGCTGACGCGGGTCCGCGTCGACGCCTTCTCGAAGATCATCGCCAGACATTTGCCTTCGAGCGGGCGCGGGTTCTCCGGCGCGCCCGTCTTAAAAGCGACCCCGAGATCGAGCTGTTCACGCAGCGTTTTCTCGTCGAATTGGTCCAGATCTAGGAAGTGCTTAGGCGCCACCATCTCCGTGCTCCCAGGCGCTCGCGACCTTGTTGAGGATATCGATCGCCTCGTCGACATGTGAATTTTCGATGATCAATGGCGGCAAGAAGCGCACGACATTGTCGTCTGCCGGTACTGTCAAAAGCCCGGCATCGCGCAGCTTGTTCCACATTTCAAGGTTCGTGATCTTGCAGACGAATCCTAGCATGAGGCCCTTACCACGGACTTCTTGGAACACGTCCGGATGCTTGGCAACCAGC
>CAJWTF010000143.1 GCA_913046825.1 uncultured Rickettsiales bacterium
ACGATCCGAACACTCGTTTCAAAACTCCGCCGATCATCGCGACCTCGAATACAGGAAAACTACAATTGTGGAACGCATCAGCGTGACGATGCGCTGGTGACATATGATGCTCTAAAACCCGCCTGTCAACGAATAGCGCGTGTTTCCAGCGCAAGCGCGAACATGCCTATCCTTCGGATAAAAAGGTGTAAAGACCAAGTTGGGTCCGGCATGACGTCCAACACTTGTTCCGCGCCGATACATATGCATTATGCCAATTGAGATGCAGACTGACTAAAAGACAGGAAAACAAGGCATCTTTTCGATGTCATTGAGGGATAATCGATGTTTCTTCGCGTCATTGCTACCGTGCTGATCGTTACAACGGTAATCCTTCTTGCGCCTGCCTCCGCCGATGCCCAATCGGTGCGGGACCGTTTGGCCAAGGACGTTGTTATCGCGACAGTCGATGGAGAACAAATACTCTCCAGCCAGATCCTTCAGGCTTTCCAACAACTGCCCCGTCAACATCGCCAGCGCGGATTGCGGGCTGTCTACGGTCAGCTCCTTGAGGAGTTGATCAATGGTAGATTGCTGACGATCCATGGTCGTTTGAACAACCTCGCGGGCGATCCCGAAGTGAAGACGGCGGTCAAAGTCGCCGAAGACTCGATCATCGGGCGGGTCTATTTGAATCGCTTGGTCAAGCAAAGCATCACGGAAGAAAAGCTTAAAGCCCGTTACGACGAGCTTGCGAGGAAAACCCCCTCGCGGCCGGAAGTGTGGGCACGCCATATCCTCGTCCCGACCGAAGACGAAGCGAAAGAGGTCGTAAAAATGATCAAGGGCGGGCAGCCGTTCGAGGAAGTCGCAAAAGTTCATTCAAAGGATTCCGCTGGTCCGCAAGGTGGCGACCTCGGCTATTTCCGTCGGAGTGATATGGTGAAACCCTTTGCCGATAGAGCCTTCGCGATGAAACCGGGCGAAATGACCGAAACACCAATAAAGACGGAATTCGGCTGGCATATTATCAAGGTCGAGGATCGGCGGAATAGTACCGTCCCACCGTTCACTCAAGTGCGTCCAAAAATTACTCGAGATCTCGGCCGTCTTCTCACCGTTGAAATTCTGACTTCCGCGCGAGGTGCTGCCAAGATCGAGCGTTTCACGCTCGAAGGCCAGCCTCTAGCGGCGCCAAGTGTCGCTAAACCTGCTAAGAAGTAGACAGATCATGTTCAAGAAATCGCCACTCGCGCCCAGTCGTTTTCCTGTTTTGGCGCCGGTGCCGGGTGTCCGCGTCGCGGGCGTCTCCGCTGGTTTGAAGGAGAGTGGGCGCCATGATTTATTTTTTGCCGAACTCGTGAAGGGCTCCAGCGTCGCTGGTGTTTTCACGCAATCGAAATGCTCTTCCGCGCCGGTGGATTGGTGCCGCTCGATCTTGAGGACCGGGCGCATTCGGGGTCTGGTGGTCAATTCGGGCAACGCCAATGCGTTTACTGGCAAGGCGGGCGACCGCGCTGTCGAGTATACTGTTGCGGAGACGGCGAAACGTCTCGGTTGCCATCGAAACGAGATATACATCGCTTCGACTGGTGTGATAGGCGTTCCCGTCGAACAGGACTATATCGCGAGCAAGTTGCCCTTGGTCACCCGCAAGCTCGGTAAGGCGAAATGGGCTGATGCCGCGGCGGCGATCATGACCACCGACACCTTCCCGAAAGCATCCATGCGCAAGGTGAAGATTGGCAAATCTGAGGTAACCCTTGTCGGCATCGCCAAGGGATCCGGTATGATCGCGCCGGATATGGCGACTATGCTGTCCTTTGTCTTTACCGATGCGAAGATACCCGCTCCCATATTGCAGCGCCTGCTGCGTGATGCGGCCGACCGCTCCTTCAATAGCATCACCGTCGACAGCGACACTTCGACCAGCGACACGATGTTGCTTGCGGCGACGGGTCAGGCCAAAAATCTGCGCGTCAGGGGTGTTGGCGATGCTCATCTTAAGGATTTCCGCGAAGCACTGCGCGAAGTGGCGATCGATCTCGCGACCCAAGTGGTGCGCGACGGCGAGGGGGCGCAAAAGTTCGTTACCATCGATGTCAGCGGCGCCGAATCTGCCGGAGCGGCGCGGCGCATTGGGCTCGCCATCGCAAATTCGCCCTTGGTGAAGACTGCGATTGCGGGTGGCGACCCGAATTGGGGCCGTGTCATCATGGCCGTTGGTAAGGCCGGTGAAAAAGCCGACCGAGATAAAATGTCCATCGGTATGGGTGGTCTGCCTATAACCGTCGAAGGGCAATTGGTCGACGGCTACGACGAATCTGTGACCGGTGCACATATGTCGAGCCGAGAGGTCGAGATTGCCGTGGATGTCGGCGTCGGCCGCGGCAAAGCGCGGGTTTGGACTTGCGACCTGACCCACGGCTATATCGAAATCAACGCAGATTATAGAACCTGAGGTCGATTATGCCTGATAAAGACGCATTTTCACCGCTACCGAAAATCCCGAGCGTTACGGGCGTCCGCATCTCGGGTGTCGCGGCCGGCCTGAAGGATAACGGCAAACAAGATTTGTTTGTTGCTGAATTGGTGCCTGGTTCGACCATCGCCGGCACGTTGACGCGCTCGCGGTGCCCCGGGATGCCGGTCGAATGGAACAAGCGCCAATTGCCAGGTGGTAAGGTCCGCGCGATTGTGGCCAGCTCGGGAAACTCGAACGTCTTTACGGGTGGACAAGGGCGCAAGCTGGTGGAGAACACGGCCGCCGCTGCTGCGAAGTTGATTGGCTGCCGCACGTCGCAGGTCTTCCTCGCGTCGACAGGTGTAATTGGCGAGAAGAAAGAAACCCGTTTCGTCGCCGATAAAGTGCCGATGGGCGTGAAAGCGTTGAAGAAAACCGCGTGGCATGACGCTGCGCGCAGCATCATGACCACCGATCGGTTTCCGAAAGCAGCCGTACGCAAATCGAAGATCGGCAATGTCGATGTGACCTTGGCGGGTATAGCTAAGGGCTCGACCATGATTGCGCCGGATATGGGCACCATGCTCTCGTTCTTGTTCACAGATGCAAAGATACCGGCGAAGGTGCTGAAGAGCTGTCTGACCCGCGCGGTCGACCGCTCGTTTAATTGCATCTCCGTCGACGGTGATACCTCGACCAGTGATACTGTGCTGCTCTCCGCGACGGGACAAGTGAAACGCCAGCCGAAGATCGAACGCGCCAGCGATCCAGGCTTAAAGGAATTTCGTGCGGCGCTGGAGGACATGACCATCGAGTTGGCCCTAATGATCGTGCGCGACGGGGCGGCGACGGGGAATTTGCTGACCTGTGATGTGGTCGGTGCGGAATCACAACGGGCGGCGCGAAATATCGGCCGTGCCATCGTTGATTCCACATTGGTGCGCAAGGGCATTGCTGGGGCGGAGCCTCGCGTGGGCCGCATTGTCATGGCGGTCGGCAAAGCCGGGGAGAAAGCTGAACGCGACTTACTTGGCATTTCCATTGGCGATTTCGTCGTGGCGAAAGCCGGAGAATCGATGCCTGATACTGAAGAGGCCGGCGTGGTCTCTCATCTCAAATCTGGCCAGGTACATTTAACCATCGATATCGGGATCGGACGCGGTAAAGCCCGGGTCTGGTCTGCGCTGTAAGATGCGGTCGCCACCGGAAACCGGCTGCTGGGCGGCCGGAGCCGGGTGGAAGGGCCTGCCCTTCACCAGCGCGCAGTTGCGGTTCCGCTCCTTGGACGATCGCGACTTGGAATCCTTAATTGAATTCGCTGGCGACGAAGAGGTCGCCCGCTGGACGGCGGCTATTCCCCATCCTTTCAGCGAAGCGGATGGCCGCGCCTATATCGAAGCCTCGCGTAGAGAGAACAGGTTGGTCTTCGCGGTGGAAGAAATCGCGAGCGGCGATTTTATCGGATGCATCCGGGTCGACGCGGAATCGGGGATTGGCGATATCGGCTATTGGGTTGTCCGGCCCCATTGGGGCAAGGGCTATGGCGGAGAAGCGGCGAAAAGGATCACGCGACTGGCCTTCGAAGCGTTGGAATTGACGGCGCTCGAAGCGGAAGTGATGCAGGGTAATCCGGCCTCGGAGAAGGTCCTATTGGCGGCGGGATTTGAGAAGAGTGGCGAGGCGGTGGGGACGCGCGGACGTTGCGATGGCGTTGCGACATTTCGATATCGATTGGCGCAAACGGAATGGGCGGCGAATGCCGCAAGTAAACCGACCTTACTCGTCGTCGCCGTGGCGATGGTGGACGCAGACGGCCGCGTGCTGATGGCGAAACGGCCGGTGGGCAAGAAGCTGGCCGGGTTGTGGGAATTTCCCGGCGGCAAGGTATCCCCCGCAGAGACGCCGGAAGCGGCGCTGATCCGCGAATTAGAGGAAGAACTTGGCGTTGATACCCGCGAGTCTTGCTTGGCGCCGTTTACTTTTGCGAGCCATGAATACGAGGATTTCCACCTACTGATGCCGCTCTATGTGTGCCGGGTTTGGCATGGTACGCCGCAGCCGAAGGAAGGGCAGAAACTGTCCTGGGTGCGGCCAGTAGAGATGCGCAACTATCCGATGCCGCCTGCGGATCAGCCATTGGTTGCAATGCTTTGCGACCTGCTGTGAGGTCGCCGCTCTTTAATCTATGAAGGGCATGCCGCTATACATCGGATCATTGGCAATCCGTGCCAGCAGCCGTTCGTAACAGATCGATATCGCAGCGATACCCGCCGCCAAGACGGCATAGGCGAGTGCGTTTTCGATCAGTGTTACAATCAAATGCATTGTGATGCTACTGGTTGGCAATTTACTGCCGGCGAAACTGAAAATCATCGCGAAAACCCAGATGCCGATTTCCGCTCCGCAGGCGATGATGAAAATCCGTAAACTATTCCCCCGGCCCAGTCGCCAAGATTCGAGTAACGAGAACGGCGCATCGACCGCCGTCGCCGGTAGCCAAAGCGACAGTCGGAGGTAGACGATCATCGTCATAATGCCCGCAGCCATGCCGATGACCGATGACAAGGTGTTTACGTCCACCGGTGGAGAGACTTCCGTCGGAGTCGCGGCCGCAGCAGCGGCGAAATTCAAAACCACGCCGAATATCGTCAATATGACAATTGGCACAGCGACCACTGCCCCTGCGATCATGGCGATCAGGAGGAAGTGCCACAGGAATTTTAATTTCCTCGGGTCCCAACGCATTGCCGACCAGACTGTGCTCGACTCCCCGCGCGTCAGATATCGCCGGTGCCAGGCGACGGCAAACATCATGTAGAGAACGAGGTTGGGAAGATACAGAATTACGACGTCCGCAAATGTCGCTGGCGCGCCGCCCACTGCCGGAGCCGCGGGATCGATGACGCCGAGAAGGTCGGTCATCACGACTTGATAGATCGTCAAGCCGACGATCGGGATCGCGACCATAAGCAAAAGGTCACGACGGGCGGTCCAAAGAAACTTCAAGACATCAAGAAGCGTGACTCGGTTCGGCAGGCGGAATTTTTCGGGATCAGTTGTATTGCGCATCTCGCACTATCTATCGGAACGGGCCGTGAAGTCCAACCATGTAAGTATTGTCACAGAGGTTTCTGCAAGTGACGCTCAGGCCATAATTCCGGGTTCACCTTCTCGGCTGCCCCGGAATGACATACTAAACCGGTCATTCCGGGACGTGAAGCAGACCCGGAATTATGGCTTGAAGGACGCCAAATTCACCAAATGACGCGTGTTTAAATCCAGTCCCGCACTGTCGTGACATTCCGCGCAACACTTCCGCGGCGTTGTCGCACCTTTGGCGGCATCGCCGCGGAATGCCGGGGATACCATCAGGAATATGAGTAAGATCAAAGTTGTCATTTTCATGCGCTGACCGTCCCATGAGAGACGGCGGGCTTATTTTATGTGGATCAGTATTTATCTGTGAGATCGGGCGCGGCCGCGTCGCCGGTCGTCTCTTCTGATGTGTCGAGAGCCTCGGCAAGGCTCAGGGTCGCGGTGCCGGGCCGCAGCGCTTTTTGTTGGCTTTCGTGCGGTGCCCAGCCGTGCAGGTAGATGATCTGAAACGTCGCGCGAATTCGACCGTCGGCTTCTGCGTAGCGTTCCGCGTAAAGCTCCGCTGCCCGCAGAAATATGCCGCGCCGGGTGGGAGCGGTTAGTCTTTCTCGCACGACGTTGCTCTCCCCCATGCCGCGCAGATCCGCCATGAGGCGGAAGATATCGTCATAAGTCACGGTGATGTTGTCTGCGTCCGCGACGGGCAACGCAAAACCGGCGCGCTGCAGCAATCCGCTTGCATCTCGCAATTCCGCAAACGGTGAGACTCGTGGGCTGGCGCCACTGGTCAGTTCCAACTCGGCGCTCATCAGCACGTCGCGCAATTCGTGCAGCGTATCACCCCCGAAGATCGCACCGAGAAATAGCCCGTCCGATTTCAGAGATCGTGCGATCTGCACCAGACCACCCGGCAGATCATTTACCCAATGAAGGTCAAGACTGCTGAAGATCAGATCAAATTTTTGATTGGCGAAGGGCAGGAATTCTGCATCACCGATGACGGATGGTCCACCTACCTCGCCAATCATGCGTTCCGACAGATCGCAGGAGATAACGTGCTCGACTCCACCGGGGCCACCCGCGACAGGTCCGAATCCGCCAGAACGCGCGCCAAGGTCGAGCGCGAGCGGAAACGGACGCGCGATATCCAGCAGCCGGTCAGACAAGCGCTCGCCGACTTCTCGGATGAGGAAATCGTGCGTGGCGAAATGCGCTGCCGCGCGGTCGCGGCGGCGGCGCAATAAATCGCGGTCGAAAATATCTGGTGTCTCCTGCATACGATCAATATGACGCGCGGTTCCGAGTGCCGCAAATACCGTTCGCAGTCCGGCGAATACCTGCCTGAAGTTTCCATGTTCGTGTTAACCGACACAAAGGCGGAGATGAGGCGGTATCAGGAATGGAAATGAACTTCATCGGCCTAGCCAAACGGGACGGTGCTTCGACCTCTCCGCCCTTCGCGCCGTAAGCCGGCATACCTGCGTTGCGGCCTTTGCCCAGGCGACTATCAATTTGATTTTCCCGCGGCGTTGTTTCGTGTGCGGTGAGCTGATCGACGCCGCCGGTGCTCTATGTGCAGATTGTTGGGGCGAGCTCTCGTTCATGGGGCCGCCGTGCTGTGTCTGTTGCGGCTACCCATTCGAATTCGCGGTAAGTCATGGAGCGCTTTGCGCTGCCTGCATGAAGCGCCCGCCACTCTTTGCGTCCGCCCGCTCGGCGTTGCTGTATGACGACGCCAGTCGACCCTTGGTGCTAGCTTTCAAACATGCAGATCGGATACGTTACGCCAACGCCTTTGGTCATTGGTTGGCACGGGTAGGGGCCGAATCTTTGCCGCAGGCGGACATGCTGGTGCCTGTCCCTTTACATCTTTGGCGGATGTTGCACCGCCGATGAATTAATCGTTGTTGCTTGCGCGGGGGCTGTCGCGCCTCACCGGGTGTCCAGTTACAACCGACATGTGGGTACGTCGTCGAAATACGGCCTCGCAAGGGCACTTGTTGCGCCGCGCCCGGGAGTGGAATTTCCGCAGAGCCTTCAAAGTTCGCGTGGATTGGAAGCCAATCTTGCGAGGGAAGGCGGCAATCTTAATCGATGATGTCCTGACGACCGGCGCCACGGTCGAGGCCTGCACTCGCGCATTGCGGGCAGGTGGTGCCGCGGAAGTTCATGTGCTGACTCCCGCGCGGGTGGTGCGCCGCAAGCCGGGTGAAGCGGTCACGTTTTGGTGTCGGGTGTGGCAAAATCGTGACCGACAATATATCTAAGAGGCAACGGGGACTCTCTTAGGACTAAAAGACATGGCCAAAGTTGAAATTTACACCAGCCCGCTTTGTGGGTTTTGCCACGCTGCGAAACGCCTGTTGGATCAAAAGGGAATTGAATTCGAGGAATTCGACGTGATGTTAAAACCGTCGCTGAAGAAGGAAATGATGGCGCGCGCCGAGGGACGGCAAACGGTGCCGCAAATCTTTATCGATGATACCGGCATCGGCGGCTGCGACGAATTGCATGCGCTCGAGGCATCCGGAAAATTGGATGCGATGCTGAGCACCGGGCAATGAGCGATAAGCTGACGGTCGGATGCGTCCAACTGACTTCGACCACGGATATCGCCGAGAACATTAAAATTTCTAGCGATCTGATCCGTGAGGCGCACGGCCAAGGCGCGCAATTGATAGGCCTGCCCGAGGTCGTCAATCTGGTACAGCGAAGCCGCAGGAAATCCGCTGAGGTAGTGCGGACGGAAGACGAGGAAACCTCGCTCAAGGCGTATCGCGAGTTGGCGGCGGAATTGGGTGTCTGGCTGCACACGGGCTCGCTGGTGATCAAACTGCTGGACGATGAGCGCAACGTCAACCGCTCCTTCTTGATCGATGATATGGGAGCGATCGCCGCGACCTACGATAAAATTCATATGTTCGATGTTGACCTTGAGAACGGCGTCAGTTTCCGGGAATCGAAAGGCTTCCGGCCAGGTGACCGAGCCGTGGTTGCCGAGACGCCGTGGTGCGGTATCGGCATGACAGTCTGCTATGACGTGCGGTTTGCCTATCTGTATCGCGCCTTGGCGAAAGCGGGGGCGAGCATTTTGATGGTCCCAGCGGCTTTCACCCGCCAGACCGGTGGCGCTCATTGGCATATACTGTTGCAAGCCCGCGCGATCGAGACTGGTTGTTTTGTTGTCGCCCCGGCGCAATGTGGAGATCACGAGGACGGCCGAGAGACCTATGGCCATTCGCTGATCATCGCACCGTGGGGCGAAATCATCGAGGATGGGGGCGAAGAGCCGGGCGTTATCACCGCCGAGCTGGATTTTGCATTGGTCGATAAAGCGCGCGGCATGGTGCCCGCCTTGTCGCACGACCGGGATTTCGCGCCCGCCGCACCGATTGGCCTTCGCCAAGCGGGCGAGTAACGCTTGATTACAGTTTGATTGCGGCTAATCGTTGGACCACTGCATCCGACGGTTGGGTGCGCAACCCGTGTTCATAACCGATGATACGGAAGGTCGGTTTGAAGGCTGCCGCGAGCTCGCCGGACTTGAGTAGGAAATCCGGATTACGGGGTCGTCCGAGCGATTCATTTCCAAGCGCGAAAGTCTCGTAGATAAGCAACCCTCCCGGCGTCACGGCGGCGCAAATGTCATCCAGAATATCGCGCCAAAGATAATTGGTGACCACCACGCAATCGAACGTGCGACCCTTGAGCGGGAATGGCTTGCGGCTCTCAAGATCGGCTTCGATGATCTCGGCATTGGATAACTTCGTGAGAGCGGACACATCACGATCGAGAAAGGTGACGGTAAGGCCGCGCGCGCGCAGCCAGCGTCCGTTGCGCCCGCCGCCACAGGCCAGGTCGAGCGCGGTGCCTCCCGTCGATGTGAGCCTCGCGAAACGCTGAACCCAGGGCGACGGCACGGTTTGTCGGCGTTTGTTCATATAACTCGCCGCGTTAAACGGCCTTGCAGCTTTGTGGTTCAATCGCCATTTATATCCGAGGTTTATGACAACAACAGCGTTGAATCGGAATTGCGATGATTTCATTCAACATACGGTGCGAAAACGAACACGTCTTCGAGGCGTGGTTCAGCAACAGCACCGCTTATGAAGAACAGT
>CAJWTF010000144.1 GCA_913046825.1 uncultured Rickettsiales bacterium
TGCTGTTGGTAGATATGCGGAAGAACGTCGAACTCTCATTAAAAGCCGATGCGACGGACGATGAAAAACGGGCGCAGGCAAACGCGTTCGATCAGACGATGGGCTTGATTAACATTAAGGTCCGCAACTTTGGAACGCTTGGAAACAATTTACTCGGTAGTCAATTCCGGGATGTTTTTGACGCTGATACAATTTCGTTTCCGATTAGACCCAACAGTTTGCAAGAAGATAGTGTTACCGGATTGTTCGCCGGCAGTGACTTTACGATTACGGAAACTGGAACCGGCGATGTTTACGTTCCGGATATTTTCGGCGCCAGGGTTCAATCATTGCCGATCAATGATGAGGACGTGGATGATGGCATTATATTGCTGGATGACGATACGATCACGCTCAATAATGACACGGGTGCGGTCTCGATCACGCGGAATGGTGCCGGCTCAGCGGTCCTGGAAGGGACTTTGGAACGTCATGGCCTCGATGTTCTGTTCTCGCCTTTCTACGGGAATTTTCTGAATGATGCCTCACTGGAGGACGCCCTAGCTGATGTCGATAAGGCAACTCAGACCTCGCGGTTTTTAGCCGGCGTTTTTGACAGTTTTGTTGGTCGGGTTGGAGCTCGGCGCGATCAAGTTGCCAATCTTATCAAGGAAAACGAGAAATTCGTGCAACAGGTTGAGAGCGATAATCTGCGCGAGACATTGCTCGCACAAGCCGAGCAACAGCGGAGTGCAATACTGTTTTCCAGCGCATTCAACTCAACGCTTTCTTTTCAGGATAGCGGCGTGCTGTCCAACGCGATCAGTAACCTGATCGACGTTCAGGTCTAGGCCCTACAAGACTCTCGAATTACTCGTCGTCGCCACTTCGGGAGCGGCGTTCTTCAATGGTATCCCAAAGCTGAGCTTCCAGCGATACCTTATCGAAACGATTTATTTCTTGGATGCCGGTCGGCGATGTCACGTTAATCTCGGTGACATAGCCGCCGATGACATCAATGCCGACAAAGAACAGACCTTTCTCAGAGAGGATGGGTCCAATCGAATTGCAGATCTCGCGTTCGCGCGAGGTCAATTCGGTTTTCAACGGCACCGCGCCTACATGCATGTTCGCTCGTGCCTCGCCCGGCGGTGGAACGCGTAGCACACCACCCGCGGGTTTGCCGTCGATGAGAATGATGCGTTTATCACCCTCTCGCACAGCCGGCATGTATTGTTGGATGATGATGGGCTCGCGATAAAACTCCGTAAACATTTCCAGCAACGAATTCATGTTTTCGTCTTCTGGCGTGACGTGGAACACGCCGGCGCCCCCGTTTCCGAAAAGCGGTTTGATGATGATATCCTTATATTCGCGCCGGAACGAGAGAATGTCGTCCCGGCTGCAGGTGATCATCGTCGGCGGCATCAACTCAGCGAAATGTGTCACGAAGAGTTTTTCGGGTGCGTTCCTAACTTCAGCCGGATCGTTTACCACCAATGTTTGCGGATGCACGTGTTCCAGCAAATGCGTCGCCGTGATATAGCTCATATCGAAGGGTGGGTCTTGGCGCATGAGGATGACGTCCATCGTCGCCAAGTCGAGAAGTTCCGCCTCGCCAAGGGAGAAGTGATTCCCTTTCTCGCGGCGAACCTGCAGCGGCTGGGCGCGCGCATAAAGACGATTTTGCCGGAAAACGAGCGCTTCGGGCAGATAATGAAACAATGCATGTTGGCGCGCTTGGGCCTCGAGCGCGAGTACGAAAGTGCTATCCGCATCGATATCAACGGTTTCGATGGGGTCCATTTGGATGGCGACGGCGAGGCTCATTTTGATTCTCAATCTGGTTTGAACTGTCGGTTCGGGTTTCGTATTCGACGATCACACATAATATATGGCGAGATGTGGCCCCAAGCCCAGAGCTTGATAAAGTGTTAATTCAGGCGTTGTCGTAATTGTTGCAAGAGCGCTGCGGTTTCCTGCTGCCGTGTGCCATTCGGGTCACGCGCGATAGCGGTTTCCAACGCTTCTATCGCCGCTCCCAGTTTTCCGAGCTGGGCATGCAAAATTCCGGCGTCGCGCCATAGCTCGGGCTGTTGCGGTGCTATCAATAACATGGCGTCAATCGTTTGGGACGCGTCTTCAAGCCTGCGCATCTGCAGTAGCCGAAGCCTTATGTTGCTCAACAGTCGCAGGAGGACACCTCGATCTGGCACCGGCGCAAACAGGTCGGCACTTAATTCCGCATCCTGGCCCGCGACCATCTTTAATAATTCACGCAATTCAGGCGGGGTCCGGCACACACCTTCATGAAACGGGTCGAGGATAGCGCGGCTTCCCTCCAACTCCAGTGCAATGAGAAAATGGCCCGGAAAATTGAGACCGAATGCCCGCCAGCCTTGGGCTCTGGCGACATGGATGTAAAGAATGCCGAGGGTGACCGGAAGTCCCTTGCGTCGCTCGATGACACTCAGGAGGTCGGCATTCTGTAAATCGTCATAGGTTTGATCGTCACCGCGATATCGATTTTCTCGGGCGACGACGCCCGCGAGTATGCTGGCGGCTGTTTCTGCTGAGACCGGCACCTCATTTTGTGCCCTCACGGCAACGCTTCGTGTCAGGGCGCCAAGATGCAATTCGGCAGGCTCGAGATCGACTTTGCTTCTTGTGAGAGCCGCTAAATGGAGCGCGGCGCGGGCGATATCGAGTTCGTGCTCGGAACTATTGCCGACGCTTTGTAGAAATGCTCGAGATTCTCGGCGTCGGTTCATTTTGCGGTGGCCGGAATGATCACTTTAAGCTGCCGCGAAGGATCGTTTTTCAAGACAGCATAATTGGTGACACGCCGCACGTATCCTACATCTCGGGCGTGCGCCCCCACACGGTCGCGTTCCACTTTGTCTTGGGCGATGCCCATGATGAAGACGTGTCCATTGACTGTATCGACCGAGTAGTTAATCGCTTTTATATCGCCGTCTACCGTCAGTTTGAAGATGAGTTTGGTCGTGATCCAAGCATCACGTGCATAGTCAACCAAGCCGCTGCGATCTTTAATTTCGATCTGGTTGATGACTTCGCGGACCCTGTCGACCTGCCACGCAATTCGAACCGCATTGACCCGATGTTCCGGTTTCGCGACGCTCCCTGTCAGCAACACGCGCCCCTCGTGGACCTCGCTCGACAAGCCGATAAACAGATTGGAATCTACGTCTAACCATTTAGAGTTTAATTTTGCTTGGATCAATTTGTCGTCGATCACACCGCCAAGTCCACGCTCTTCCATGGAGGAGGTTCCGGCGGCGGCGCCGGCGCCGATTAAAACGCCACATCCGCTCAGCGGCAGAGTCAACATCACGGCAATGAAACAGAAGCGGGTTATGGAGTGCATGGTCATGATGAATTGTTCCAAATCTGTTCTAACCATAAAACGATTCGTCCGCCGCATCCAGAAGACGTAACGCTCAGTTGTCCGGCTTGTGGTATGCCCGTGCCATTTCCACGGACTAATTAGAATCAAATCGAACCGCATAGCCATTTTGGAGAAAGCGGGTCAGGAAGCTTTGGGCCAACCAGGCGTGCTAGCCAGGCGTTAGCTGGGCGAGAGCGCTTCGAGCGCCTGATCTAGGTTCGCGCGGGCTTTTACCTCCACGATCGCGCCCTGCGTAGCAACAAGATCAATTTCGCCGTCAGGTGTGCGTAGACGATGCGCGACAATGGTGAAGCCCTTGAGGCCCAAAACAGAGTGGCCCGGCGGTCCCCGGCCCGACCCCATGCCTCTGCGCGTATTTTATCGCCGCCAGTCAATTAGGGTACCGTCCCAGGGTTTCTCCCCGTTTACTTGCTGGGTCCGCGCCGTTAGGCTTTGACGCGCAGCTGGGCAGGGCGGGCAATGTGTTAAATCGTTTCAGGAGATTAGGAGATTTCCGCCATTCTTCATAGTGCAGCATTTTTGCCCGTTTTGGTCGTTGGCCTTGCCATTGGCGCATGCCAGATCACAACGTTAACCAAGGCGCCGCTAAAGAAACAGGATTCGGCGCCCGTTCACGCGTGGCCATCGACCGACCCGGAAGGCCCATCGTTCAAGGCCAAGGTTAAGGCTGTGCAAAATACAGCGACGCCTGATCCAGCAGACCTTCCGTCAGTGGCGCAATCCGTCCCATCGCAATCCGCAACCGCCGCCAAGCTGCCTCAAGTTGCGTCTTTGCCGCCTGCTGGTTTTTCCGCGGGTGGTTCACGGCGTGCGAAAAAAGTCGCCTTGTTGTTACCCTTGAGTGGTGCGCGCGCGCAATTGGGGCGTGAACTCTTGGATGCGGCGCAAATAGCTGTATTTGACTTGGCGGATGAGAATTTCGTCATCTATCCGTTCGACACGAAGGGTAGTACTGCGGGTGCGGCAAGTGCCGCGAGCCAGGCGGTAGCGGCTGGGGCCGAATTAATCTTAGGGCCACTCTTGGCCAGCTCGGTGCGGGCGGTGCGGCCGATCGCGGAGCGTGCGGGAGTTTCGGTTGTCGCGTTCTCCAATTCCCGCGATGTGGCGGGTGATGGTGTTTACATCTTAGGTTTCGTGCCCCACCAACAAGTTGAAGCCGTGGTCGAACATGCCGTCTCCGAGGGTCTTTACCGATACGCCGCTCTCGCGCCGAACAATGCCTATGGCCGGGCTGTCGTCGTGGCCCTGAAGGAGGTTGCCAATTTTCACGAAGCGCTTGTGGTCCAAGTGCAATATTACGATTCGCGGGCGACGGACTTCAGTCAACCGGCCAAGGTCATCGCAGATTACGAGCGCCGTCATAAAGCGTTGATGGAACAGCGGGTGGAACTCGAAGCCCGCGAAGACGAAGTCTCTAAGCAGGTCCTCAAGCGCATGGAGAAATTGGATACTTTAGGAGAGGTCGAGTACGACGCAGTTCTATTGCCCGGCAGTGGCCAACAGCTGAAGGCGATTGCATCCCTGTTGTCGTATTACGATGTTGATCAACCGGCGGTGCGCCTGCTGGGGCTCAGCAATTGGGCGCAGACCGCGAATATCGAAACCGAACCGTCGTTAAGCCGGGGTTGGTATGCCGCGCCACCACGTGAGGAACGGCAGAATTTTTTCCAAAGGTACCGCAAACTGTATGGCCGCCCGCCCGCGGCGATCGCGTCGCTTGCGTATGATGCAACTGCGCTCGCTATCGTTTTGGCGCAATCGAACGAGCCGAACGTCTTTGCGCGAAGCCGATTGGTCCAACCTTTTGGATTTCTTGGCGTTGACGGACTTTTTCGGTTGCGCGAAGAGGGTGTGGCCGAGCGGGTTTTCGAAGTGCGTGAGGTCACCCGCAAAGGATTTACGGTCCGGAAGCCAGCCGCGACCGCGTTCCCGCAAGCCGGCGGGTAGGTCTTAAGGCAACAGCCGTTTGATCAGTGTATCAAGATGTAATTGACCGGCTTCCGTTGCCCGCACGCAGGTTGCGTCGTCGTCTATCAAACCTTCTTCGGTAAAAGCGTGTAACGCATCGGTGTTTAACAAAGTTTTGAACGATGCGCCCGCTGCTTCCTGAAATCGCGCGTCTGGAATGCCTTCTGCGGAGCGCAACCCCATGATCACCAATTCCGCAAGTTTGTCCTCGATGGAGAGCGCAACCTGATCGCGGGTTCCGTGCCCGTCCCGCTCGACCGCTTCAAGCCAACGCTCCGGCAATTTTCGGCGTTCGGTTGCAAATTTAGTTCCGTCAATGGTGACCCGTCCATGAGCGCCCGGGCCGATGCCGACGTAATCTTGATACCGCCAATAAAGTAGATTGTGCCGACACTCAGAGCCCGGCGCCCCGTGATTCGAAGTCTCGTAGGCCGGTAAGCCGGCATCTGTCAACCAAGCTCGAGTTTCCGTGAACATTTCCGCCGCGAGGTCTTCATCCAGGGGTGTTAGTTTTCCTTGGCGCCATAGGCCGTGAAAGGGTGTCCCGCGTTCGATTGTGAGCTGGTAAAGCGAGAGGTGCGATCCCGCGAGACTCAAGGCTCTATCCAACTCACGGCGCCAGTCGGCCAAAGTTTGATCGGGTCTGGCGTAAATCAAATCAAAGCTGTAGCGGCCGAAATGCGTGGCCGCGATTTCAATTGCTGCAATGGCTTCGGCCCCAGAATGTTCGCGCCCGAGAAACTCTAGAACGGTGTTGTCGAACGATTGCACGCCGATGGAAAGCCGATTGACACCGGCGTCCGCGAGCGCTTGGAAGTTCTCGATCTCGACGGATGTCGGGTTGGCTTCGGTGGTGATCTCGACGTCCGGGGCAAATCCCCAGCAGTCGCGAATTTTCTCAATCACAGCTGCGGCGGTTTCCGGGGGCATGAGCGATGGTGTCCCGCCACCAAAGAAGATGCTTGTGACGGGACGTTGGGGTCCGCTGGCGGCAGCGTGGTCGATTTCTGCCAGCAATGCCGCGCGCCAGCGTGCCTGGTCGACTTTGTCACGGACATGGCTGTTAAAATCGCAATAGGGACACTTGGAAAGACAAAAGGGCCAATGGACGTAGACGCCGAAGGGCTCCACGGTCGGGCTCAGTGGAAACAAGCGGCGACGAGTTTTCCGAACGCGTCGGCGCGGTGGCTGATAGTATGTTTTTCGATCTGATCCATTTCACCAAAGGTTTCGGTGCGGCCATCGGGTATGAACATCGGGTCGTACCCGAAGCCTGCCAAACCACGCGGTGGCCAAACCAACTCGCCTTTGACCAAACCTTCGAAAGTTTCCGCATGCCCGTCCGGCCACGCGAGGGCGAGGGCGCAGACAAATTGAGCGGTTCGGATGCTTTCTGGCTTCAGGAGCTTTTCGATTTTTTCCATAGCGACAGGAAAGTCCTTCTCGGGTCCGGCCCAACGTGCGGAATAAATGCCGGGATTGCCGTCTAATGCATCGACTGCCAGCCCGGAATCGTCTGCGAGTGCTGGTAGTTGTGCGGCATTCGCCGCCGCTTCCGCCTTCAATATGGCATTGGCAATAAAGGTGTCGCCGGTCTCCTCGGGCTCTTCCAGAGATAGTTCTCCGGCTGAACGAACCGCGATGCCGAAGGGGCGCAGCAAGTCGTCGATTTCCCGGACCTTGCCCGGATTATGGCTGGCGATAATCAGCTGCTTTTCGGTGAAACGCCGCGCCATTGTCGTCAGAAACCAAGCGCCGCTTTTTGAGCGGTCACCAATTGCGCGATACCGTCCGTGGCGAGCGTCAGCAATTCGTCGAATTGCGCGCGTGAGAAAGGATCGCCTTCGGCGGTGCCTTGCACCTCGACGATACCTGCGGCCCCAGTTAGAACGAAATTCGCGTCGGCTTGCGCCGTAGAATCCTCCGCATAGTCCAGATCAAGCACCGCCGCGTCGTTCCACAATCCGCAAGAAACTGCCGCGACATTGTCGGTCAGCGGAATGGTCTTAACCGCGCCGATCCGCTGCAAATGCTGAAATGCCAGATGCAGGGCAACAAAGCCGCCTGTAATAGCAGCGGTTCGCGTGCCGCCATCCGCTTGCAAAACGTCACAGTCGATCCGGACCTGACGCTCGCCGAAGCCTTTCATATCCGTCACTGCCCGCAAGCTGCGACCTATCAAACGTTGGATTTCCTGGGTGCGTCCAGTCGATAAGGTTCGCTTGCGGTCGTTCCGCGTATTAGTGGCGCGCGGTAACATACCGTATTCGGCCGTCACCCAGCCCCGGCCGCTATTGCGCATAAAGGGCGGCACGGAATCTTCGACGCTGGCGGTGCAAAACACGTGCGTGTCACCAAATTTCGCCAGACAGGACCCTTCCGCATATTTGGAAAATTCTGTCTCTAAGACGATTTCGCGCAATTCGTTGGGGGCTCGGCCCGATGGTCGCATAGCGGTGGCTCTCCTTGAGTTTCGCCGCAAGCTAGCGACTGCGACGACGGAGGTCCAGCCGCAGGATTGTGATGTCTGTAGCGTGGGTCTCATTGACGCTCACAGGTGGGCTCACTACATTCTCGACACCATGATAACAGAAATGAACGAACGTTCGAGAGAGATTATGCGTCTTATTGTAGAGGCGTATACCGAGACCGGCTCGGCTGTTGGCTCGCGCACGCTTTCCCGGCGTCTCGATTTGCCGCTGTCGCCGGCGACGGTGCGCAATGCCATGGCCGATCTGGAAGAACTCGGTCTGCTGTATTCACCGCATACGTCGGCGGGGCGCCTGCCGACGGAAGCTGGATTGCGGATGTTCGTCGACGGGTTGCTGGAGATCGGCAATCTGACCGAAGACGAGCGGGCGCATATCGAAAGCCAGTGCGCGGCTACCGGGCGCAGCTCGCAAAAAGTTTTGGAAGAAGCGTCTGATATGCTTTCGGGCCTGTCGTCATGTGCGGGGTTGGTTATGGCACCGACCCAGGAAGCGACGCTTCGGCATATTGAATTCGTGCCGCTCGGACCCGGGCGTGCCCTCGTCGTTTTGGTCAGCGAAAGCGGTATGGTGGAGAATCGTGTTATCGATATTCCACTGGGCATGCCGACTTCGAAATTGGTTCAAGCGACGAATTTCCTAAGCGCCAAACTCGGTGGCCGCACCTTGGCGGATGCCCGGGAAGGTATCGACGAAGAAATCAATGCACATCGGGCCCAACTTGACGCATTGACCACACAGGTGGTCGAGGCCGGATTGGCGACATGGTCGGCGGGCGACAGCGAAGGCGGGGTTTTGATCGTACGTGGTCAAGCCAAGCTTTTGGATGACGTAACGGCGTTGGGCGATCTGGAACGCATTCGCGGATTGTTCGAAGCGTTGGAGACAAAGGAATCGCTTCTCCGACTGCTGGAAGTGACGGAGACTGGTGATGGGGTGCAAATTTTCATCGGTGCCGAAAATGAATTGTTCTCGCTATCTGGTTGTTCGATGATTATCGCGCCCTACCAAAACCACAAAGAACAGATTGTTGGCGCGATCGGTGTGATCGGACCGACCCGTATGAATTACGCACGCATTATTCCGATGGTCGACTATACGGCCAGGCTTGTCGGGCGGGTGCTCGGCTGAGGAGAGAATGAGAAGATGATGGATAACAACGAAGACCGGGACGAAGAGACGACTCCGATGGAGGAGCCGGTCGAGGAAGTTCAAATTTCCGACGAGGCGCAGCAAATCGTAGAGGAATCGGCTGCCGATTCGGAAGAGGCAGAAATGCCCGACGAGCCGGAAGCTGCACCGGAGCCATCGCCCGAGCAAGAGGCGGCAGAGATGAAGGACCGATTGCTGCGAGCTTTGGCCGATGTGGAGAATACCCGCCGCCGAGCCAAGCGTGATGTGGAGGACGCGCGTAAATACGCTGCCAGTAATTTCGCCAAGGATTTGCTGAACGTGTCCGACAATCTCCGCCGCGCATTGGATACGGTGAGCGAGGAGACGCGGGAAGGCGACGACATTGTGAAGAATCTCGTGCTGGGCATCGAGATGGTCGAAAAGGAATTACTGACAGCCTTCGAACGTCAGGGCGTTTCCAAGGTTGACCCCCTCGGCGAGCCGTTTGATCATAATTTTCATCAAGCGATGTATGAAAAACCAGATACTGAATACCCCAACGGGACGGTCGC
>CAJWTF010000145.1 GCA_913046825.1 uncultured Rickettsiales bacterium
CCCATCATGCATGCGTTAAAGGACCATCCGGATCTCGCCTATGTCATGGGCATGCAGGAATCCGTCGTGGTCGCCATGGCGGATGGATTTTCGCGGGCGACGGGTCAACTCGTCGCCTGTAATGTCCACGTGGCGCCCGGCTTAGGTAATGCCATGGGCGCGCTCTACAATTGCAAATTCACGGGCACACCGCTCATCATCACGGCAGGTCAGCAAGAGCTGGGTCACGGGCTGACCGAACCCTTGCTTTATGACCCCTTGGTCCCGATGGCGGAGCCACTGGTGAAATGGGCGACGGAAATAACGCGCCTCGAGGATATGCCACGCATCGTTCGCCGCGCTGCCAAGA
This sequence comes from uncultured Rickettsiales bacterium, assembly GCA_913046825.1. The sequence continues at coordinate 350 of CAJWTF010000145.1, forward strand.
TAGCGATGACACCGCCGATGGGCCCCGTCTTTATTTCCCTGCCGGGCGACATTTTGAACAACGAAGCCGGCATCGATCTGAGCACGAGCACACGCATCGACACTCGCAATCGGCCCTCTGACGATGCGCTCGCGGGTCTCGCGGAGCGCATTTTGCGCGCGGACAACCCGGTGATGGTCTGCGGCAACGAGGTCGTGACCAGCGACGCCTTGGCTGAGGCAGGAGAATTCGCAGAAGCATTGGGCGCCACCGTCTATCAGCAAACAATCCCGTTCGGCTCACATTTTCCCTCTGAGCACCCTTGTTTCATCGGTGCATTGTCCCGCAATCAAAAGCAGGTCCGCGGTGTCCTTGAGCCGTTCGACTTGATGATCGTGGTCGGCGGAGATGTCCTCAGAATGTCGGTCTGGGATGAAGTCGATCCGATGCCGGATAACCTGCCGATCATCCAAATCGGCCTCAACGATTGGGAAATGGGCAAGAACTACGCAACCGAGATGGCGATCGGAAGCGATGTCCGAGAGACGCTCAGGGCACTGACACCCATCATGAAAGAGAAAGGCGGATCGGCCCTCTCTAATGCGGCGACGAAGCGCATAGCCGCACTTTCCGTCAAGAATTGGACGGCAAATCGCGCAAAATTGATCGAGAAGATTAAGACCGAAGATACCGACTCACCGATCAGTCCGGATTGGCTGATGCTGCAAATACACGAGGCCTTGCCGGAGAACGGGATCGTCGTCAACGAAGGGGTGACCGCGAGCCGTTATTTGAACGACATCCATCCCTATCGCGAGCGTCACGATTTTCACGGTCTCGCCAGCGGCGGGATCGGTTGGGGGATCGCGGCGGCGGTCGGCGTGCAACTCGCGCATCCGGATCGAACCGTCTGCGCGATCATCGGCGACGGCAGCTCAATGTACAGTATTCAAGCGCTCTGGAGTGCGGCCAACCAGAAACTGCCGATGACTTATGTGATCGTGAACAACGGCGGTTATCGCATCATCAAGCAGCGGCTGCTGTCCTTCCATCAGAACGATCAGTTTGTCGGCATGGACTTCAAGGATCCCGAAGTGAACTTCGCCGACCTTGCAAAATCGATGGGCGTGGAATCGGAGCGCGTCAGCGACCCGGCGAATTTACGTGCCGCCCTGGATCGCGCTTTGGCCAACAAAAGCGGCCCCAACCTGGTGGAGGTGATTTGCGAAGGCTCCGTCTAACGACCGAGAATTGGGTTGCGCAAAACCCGCGTAGCCTTAAATCTCTACAGATTGAACAATAAGGGGCAGTTGCGAATGGATTTCGCTGCGTTTCAGGCATCTGTGGAAGAAGAGACACCCCCCGTCAAAGCAGGTTTAGCCTTGCTCGCCCTTTGGCATGCCGCGAAGGGAGACTGGGAGACCGCGCATGTCACCGCGCTAGAGGATAAGACTATGTCCGGCGCCTGGGTGCATGCTTATCTCCACCGCGTCGAAGGCGATCTGTCGAATGCCGGCTATTGGTACCTCAAAGCCGGACGCCCTGAAGCCTCCAGTTCCCTGCGAGCGGAATGGAATGAAATCGCGAAGGCTCTGCTCTAAAGCATCCGGCAAACAATGCGGGCACTTCTCCAGCGGGTTCGTACAGCAAGCGTCACGATCGAAGGTGTGATCGTCGGCGAAATCGACCATGGCCTGTTGATCTTTGTCTGTGCCGTCCCGGGAGACGACGAAGCAACCACCAAATCCTTTGCGGCAAAGATCGCGAAAATCCGTATATTCCAAGACGACGACGGTCGTATGAACCGATCCCTTCGGGATATCGGCGGCAAAGCGTTGATCGTTAGCCAATTCACCTTGGCCGCCGATACCAGCCGAGGAAATCGGCCCGGGTTTTCCGGGGCGGCGCCACCCGATATTGCGCGGGAGCTTTACGAATACTTCTGCGCTTGTTTGAAAGACGATGGTATCCCCGTCGAAACCGGCCGTTTCGGAGCCGTTATGGCGGTGGAACTGATTAATGACGGACCGGTCACCATCTGGCTGGACAGCGAGGTCTGAATAGCGCGCGGTGCAAGCTATGTTAAGCACGCACTCAAGCCAAATGACGAAGTCAGCTCCAGCGGCCGGGTGCGGGTTTAGGAGTTGGCCCTCATCGGTATCCTCATAAGAATGCCGCATCCCCCTGTCCTGGAACGGTGCATCTGGGTTAAAGTGAGTACGGAGGAATAACGCGCGATATTAGCCAATACCTTCGAGGCGGCACTCGACGCGATACCGGGATAAAGAGGGACTCATCTTGACACATGGCATTATTTGCGCCGCCCAGCCGGAAGCGGCCGAGGCAGGCGCACTCGCACTGAAAAACGGTGGCAACGCAGTCGATGCTGCGATTGCTTGCGCACTCGCCCAAGGCGTCATCGACCCGCTGATGTGCGGGTTGGGGGGCGTCGGCAGCGCGGTGGTTCATGACGCTAAATCGGGCAAGACCGAGAACATAAACTTCTTGGGCGTCGCACCTGCGGCGGCGCGCGACGATATGTGGGTGGACGCAATCGAAGGCGAGACTGCCGACGCGTTCGGATTCATGCTACGCGATAAAATAAACGCGATCGGCCATCAAGCAGTCATGGTACCGGGAAACCTGAAAGGCTATCACACGCTGCTTAGCGATTACGGCAGTATGGATTGGTCGGATATCAGCCGCAGCGCCATTGCCTTGGCCGACGGCGGTTGGATCGTCCGCCCTCATGTCTATTCCTACGCAATGCAGGACGAAGAAGCGCAAGGCCGCATCCACAATTCAGATATCCTTGGTTACACATCCGAAGGTCGTGCGCTGTATTTCGGCTCGGACGGACACATCAAAAAACCCGGCAATCTCGTCCGCAATCCGCAACTGGGGTATTTGCTCAAGACAATCGCGTCGGAAGGCATTGATGTCTTTTATAAAGGCGACATCGCGGGGCGCATCGCGGACGATATGCACGCCAAGGGTGGCCTCATTACGCGCGAAGACCTCGCTGCCTATGAAGTTGTCCGATCACCCGCACTGTCCGGCAGTTATCGCGGGCTTCGGATCGCCACCAACGTCCCGGGCGGGTCTGGCGTACAAGTTATCGAAGCACTGAATATCTTAGAGCATTTCGACCTGACTGCCCTCGGACACAACACGCCGGAGTACATTCGCACCCTGGTCGAGGCCATCGCATACGCGTTCAACGACAAGCGCAACAAGGTGGGTGATCCTGCTTTCGTCGATGTGCCACTCGATCAACTCGTCGATAAGGACTACGCGAAATCCTTTGCCGATAAGATTACTGCCGGTGAGAAAGCATCCCTCGACAGAATGACACTGGCGGAATCCAAGGATACGACGCACGTCTGCACTCTCGATGAGCACGGCAACGCGGTCACGATGACCCACACGCTGGGAGCGCCCTCTGGTGTGATCGCACCTGGCACCGGCTTCATCATGAACGGCTGCATGAGCATCTTCGACCCACGCCCCGGCAAAGCCATGTCGATTGCACCTGGGAAGTCATACACAAGCTCCATGTCCCCCGCGATTCTGTTCGACGGAGATAGCCCACACATCGTAATTGGTGCCCCGGGCGCGGCTTATATCCCACAAGCCATCGCCCAGGCAATCGTCAATGCGGTCGATTTCGGAATGACGATGACGGAAGCGGTCGCAGCACCACGCATAGCCATAACCAAGAGCCAAACTGTCGAAGTAAGCAACCGCATCCCACAATACGTCACCGACGAGGTCAAGGCGATGGGCTACGGTCTGATCCGCAATTATCTGAGCTACGCCTTCGCCGGGGTTCATGGCATCAAGGTGACCAGCGATGGCTCGCAAGGCGGCGCCGACCCTGGTCGCGACGGCGTCGCGCTGGTCGTCTGATCGCGCTACCCCATGGCACGCCCCGAACCTGGCCGTCTCATCGTCATACCAACCCCGATCGGCAACCTCGAGGACATGACCTATCGGGCCGTGCGCGTCCTGCAGGGACTGGACGCGCTGGCCTGCGAAGATACGCGCCACACGAGGCGCATCTTCGAGCGTTATGGCATCGAGCGACCGCAAATTCTCTATTCCTGTCACGGCCATAACGAAAAAGGCGCGGTGCGCCGAACTCTATCATTACTCAATGACGGCTATGACGTGGGCCTTTGTAGTGACGCCGGTATGCCGGGCCTCGCCGACCCCGGCCAACTGGTCATCCAAGAGGCGCTCGAGGCCGGATACGAAGTGGACGTTCTTCCGGGACCCAGCGCCGTAACGACCGCTTTGCTGGCCGCGGGCGTTAAGGCAGCGCAATTCGCTTTTCTCGGCTTTCTGCCGCAACGCCGAGCGCGACGGCGACGCGCCCTGGAACTCTATCTCGAGAGCGATACCGCTTTGGTCATTTTTGAGAGCCCGCGCCGGGTCGGAAAATTGATGGCGGAAGCTGCTGAGATCTTTGGCGAACGCCGGGGTGCTGTCTGTCTTGAGTTGACCAAGAAATTTCAGCGGGTCGAGCGCGGCATTTTGGCGGAGCTGGCCAACGAATTCGCCGAAGCGGATCCGCGCGGCGAGGCAGTCATCGTTATCGGTGGTGCCAATACTGCCCCGGCACCCGAAAGAGACTTAGGCCGCCTCGCCTAACCTCACTCCCACTCCGCGGCTCTGTCATGTAACAGGATTGCCGGCAAAAAGGCGCTGGCGACGACAATCAACAAACAGACCGCGTAGAGATCTTCCGTCAAAACACCAACCTTTAGGCCGACGGTCGCAGTGATGATCCCGAAACTTAGCCGATAATTGAACAACAACCCCGCGACGCGGCCCGAACTTTTAAACAAATACCGAGCTGGTAGCGCCGCGCCTACATATTTCAGCCCGCAGGCGACGACCAGCAACAGTAATGCTGTCCAAACAAGGTCGATTGTTAGCAATCGAATATCGAGCTGCATACCCGCATAAAGGAAGAACGCGGGAGCCAGAAAACTGAAGACGATACCCTTCAGTTTCTGTTCCAGTTCCTCATGCTCGTCAACGATCTCCGACATAACAATCCCAAGGGCGAAGGCGATGACGGCCGGATGAATACCACCGATTTTCTCAGCCATGAACCCCATCGCAAGCAACAAGACAAGAAGGAAGCGCAGCTCAAATTCGACGAGCGAACCGCGATAGCGTCGAAAGATCCATTTCCCGAAACGCGGCAGGCCAATAATCATTGGCACCGCGACCAGCAAGAAGATTGCCGTTCCCCAGCCGACATCCCCCATCAAGATGGCGAGGAAAACCATACTTAGAACATCGACGACCGATGCTGCGGCGACAAGGATTTGTCCATGCTCGGTATGTAAGGTGCCGCGTTCCCGCAAGGCGTTATAGACCAGGGCCAACGAAGTTGTCGAAAGACCGATCGCCAGGAGGCCCGCCGTCAACGGCGCAAGCCCCAAGATGAAATACGCGACGCAAAAGACACCCGCGAGAGGCAACAAAAGCGCGGAGACGCCTATCGCAATACTGGCCCGCCACGTGCCGCGCAATCGTTCTACATCGACTTCGAAGCCGACCATGAACATCAAACCGAGCATGCCGAGGTTGGACAGGAACCGCAGCCAATCCAACTGCGCAATATCGACGAAGAAGAAGGCCAATCCGATACCGGCGAGAATTTCGAGAATAGCGCTCGACACCCGCAATTCGAAGGCTATAACCGCCGCGGTCACCATGACGATGGCAACTATCAACGATTCATCCATCTAGAGACTCCAATTCAACCCTATTCGGCTTTTGTTGGTGTTCGTAAAAGAAAGACCAGCGGCATGGCGACGAACGCCACTGCCACTAGAAAAACGAATGCATTCAAATAGGCGACCATTTCCGCCTGCGCCAGTACCAATTTTTGCAATGCAGCGATCCCTGAAATCGAGTCGAGATTCCAGCTCGACGGCGTTCTCAAAACGTCCAATCCCTCGGTGAAGATGTTAATATGGTTTCGCATTTCGATGTAATTGATCTGCGACGACCGCACCAATATGGCGACAATTACCGATGTTCCCATACTGGCCCCGATCGACCGGACCAACGCAAAGAGGGCCGCTCCCTCGACACGAAAACTTTGCGGCAAGGTCGAGAAGGTCACCGTCGTCAACGATACCCACATCATGCCCATGCCGTAGCCGTTGATAATGGTGACCCAGACAATAGTGTCGATCTGGACCTGATCCGTCCATTGGGTCATCGCGATACTACTGAATCCAACGCAACATAGGCCAAGGAGGATCAAATATTTAGCAGGCAGCCGGTCCGCCAAGGTGCCGCCCATCAACATGGCGATCATCGTCCCGATCCCCCGCACGGACACGATCCATCCCGCAGACAGAACCGGATAATCCTGAACGTTCTGCAGGAATAGCGGCAAAATAAAAAGGCTCGAGAAGACCGCAATGCCGAACATGAAGATCAGGCTCAAACCGACAACGAAATTTCGATCCTTGAAAATAGAAAGGTTTATATATGGCCTTGGATGGGTCAGGCTGTGGACGACGAAAATATATATCGCAACAATGGCGATGGCCGCTTCTATCAGAATTTCCGTCGAATTGAACCAATCGAGACGTTCGCCCCGATCCAGCATCAATTGCAGAAATGAAACGCCGATCACTAAACTGGTGACACCGATCCAATCCAGGCCTTGCTTTCGCGTCTCCGCTTCTGGAAGCGTGATGAGTATCGCGACGAAAGCGGCAATGCCGAGCGGAATATTGAGCGAAAACAGATAGCGCCACCCGTAATATTCGGTCAGCAGCGCACCCAAGGTCGGCCCGACGACGGGCCCCAGGATCATCCCGAGTGACCAAATACTCATCGCAAAACCGTGAAGACGCCGGGGATATGTATCCAGCATGATGGCCTGCGAGACCGGGAGCAACGGCGCGCTCATGAAGCCTTGCAGAATGCGGTAGAAGACGAGCTCCTCAAGGCTCCCGGCAAGCGCGCACATCGCGGACGTGATGGTAAATCCAGCGATCGAGCCTAGGAAGACCTTGCGCCGCCCGAACCGACCGCTGAGCCATCCTGTCAGCACTGTCCCGACCGCTGTCGCCACGACGAACGCAGTGATGATCCATCCCACTTGATCCGGTCGCGCGGCGAGATTGCCCTGAATATTGGGCAGCGCAACATAGGCCGTACTCATGTTCACCGAATGCAGCAGCGAAGCCATCAACACCGGGACGGTAATGATAATGCGTTCCGCGGTCGAAAACGGACCGCTCGCCGATTTATGCAGCGTATGCAATAACTAACCCTTCTGGCGAATGGGAACGTGTCAGACTAAGATAATTAACATCGCATCTTACGTGGAGTAGCGAAAATTCGGGTTCTTCTCTCACAACCAAGCCGATGCCGTCCGATGATTAACGTCTTTGGCACTGTCATTTAGTTATGATCGAAGCTTCGGGTCTTTCCAAGTCATTCCGCAACGTCCGTGCGCTCGACGCCTTGAGCTTTACCGCCCGCAAAGGCAGCGTAAGCGCTTTGCTGGACCGGAACGGAGCCGGGAAAAGCCCGACCTTGCGCATCCTCTATACCGTGATGCGCCCTGATAGCGGTAACACCCGCATCGACGATTTTGATACGGTCTCGGAAACGCGCCAAGTCCAGCAACGGATCGGGACCTTTGCCGTGTGCGGCGCCTGCCCGACATATTTTGCGCCGTTATATCCGTCGCAATTGTGCCGACCCGCGTAATCTCGCCACTCGCATCCGGTATCGGGAACCCGATGCTAATTAACGTTCCCTCTCAATCCACGATTGGAGCGGCAGGCTGTTCTTCCACCACGGGTTTGCCGGATTCCAGATCCCGCCGTTCCATCGACATAATGATATCGGCATGTTCCTTTATGAAAAGATGGTAGGCCTGCTTCCCCCGAATTTCTTCGTTCGTTATCCCGTAAATTCGTTCATAGGTCTTGTTGACAAAAATGGTTGGCGCATTGTCCAAAACAGCCTCGAAGAGGAATTCAGTCTTCTTCAAACGACCTTCAATGCGTTTTTGTTCTGTGCCGTCGTAGGCCGTGCCCCAATAAACTTGGAACAAACTATTCTTATCAAATATCAGCCTACCGGCGGAAACCACATGCCGGAGATCGGAATCCTAGGCGCGATACCATATCGCAAAATTTCGAAATGGCTCGCGGGCCTCAAGTACTTGTTTATGTATCCCCCAATGCCCGTCGGCTGCAAAATCAATCTCGGTGACTTCCCAACGAGTCTTACCGATCAGATTCAATAGGTGGGGCCGTGAGTCGACATTGGAAAAGTAGGTGAATTTAAATTCCCTGTTCATCTCCCACATCCAGTCGTAAGCGGATGCCGCGAATTCCTGAAACCGATGTTCGCTTTCACGTAAGGTTTTCTAGCGCGCGGCATCAGTGCGGGCGAATTGTCGCACCGTCGTCGTGCGGACAGTCACATAACGCCATGCGATAATCCCGACGAGGCCCATCGCCAAGACACCAAATACACTTATCAATATCTCAATTTGCGAAATCATTCTCTTCGGTCACTATCTGCTGACCGTTCTTTTCCTAACACCGAGTAAATTTTTACTTTTCCGTTTCCAAGTGTATGGAGCGGCATACGTTTTCTCAATACGAACGCGATGTTAAAGTGAACACAGACGATCGAAAAGGTATAGCCATGTCTACCATTCGTTATATGGAAATGATCCGGCAGCGCTACTCGCAGCTCGGTTACCCGGTCTATCAGTGGTATCACGCCGATGAACCGCCGGCTTGGACGCCTTTGACGAAGCCCCTAGCGGAATCACGGGTCGGCGTACTCTGCACGGCCGGCACCTATGCAAAGGGTCAGGTCGCCTATTATTACAAGGACGACACATCGATCCGGTCGATCCCTAAAGACACAGACGTAGAGGATATCCGCTTCTCACATCTGACCGAGCAATATCTCCCCGCGGCCCGGAAAGACCCGAATTGCGTCTTTCCGCTAGCGCCGCTCAAACAGCTTGAAAATGAAGGTGTGGTTGGTGAAATCGCGGAGGGCCTTCTGTCCTGCATGGGCGCCGTCTATTCGCAACGTCGAACACGCGAGGAATTAATCCCCCGTGTCGTCGAGAGCTTCCAGACCCAAGGCGTCGATCTAGCGT
>CAJWTF010000146.1 GCA_913046825.1 uncultured Rickettsiales bacterium
ACCTTTTCACTCGTCACCGGCATTTGGATGTGCTCGACACCGTAATCTCTGAGCGCGTCGCAAATCGCGTTGACGATGGCGGCGGGGGCCGGCGTGGTGCCGCCTTCACCTCCGCCCTTGGCACCCATGCGATTGGTCGGCGTCGGAACCTCGTTATGGCCGACAATGAACATCGGTAGGTCGTCGGCGCGCGGCATGACATAGTCCATGAACGAGCCGGTTAGCAATTGCCCACTCTCCTGGTCGTAAGCGACCTCTTCCCAAAGCGCCTGCCCTACGCCCTGTCCGATGCCTCCATGGACCTGACCGTCAACGATCATTGGATTGACCACACGGCCGCAATCGTCGACCGCGGTATATCGGTCCAATTTAACGACACCAGTATCCGGGTCGATTTCGACTTCGGCCACATGGCAACCGTTTGGATAGGCCGGCATCGGCTTGTCGATTAGACTGGTTGCCCGCAGGGGTCCTTTCAGATCATCCGGCAGGTCACCAGCGTCGTCGTTGGCGGCGCTCGCCACATCGAATAGGCCAGTCGAGCGGTCCGTCCCGCTGACACGGAAAGTGCCATCGATAAACTCGACATCAGCCTCTGCACATTCCAACAGATGAGCGGCAATCCGCTTGCCCTTATCGACGATCTCATCTCGTGTGATTGTAAACAAATGACCTGCGAGGCGCATTGTCCGCGCCGCGTGAGAGCCGGAGCCATCTTTTACCACTGCCGTGTCGCCATAGACGTAGTCGACGCATTCATAGGGCACTTCCAATAGCGATGCGCCGATTTGCCGGAATGTCGTCTCGTGTCCCTGTCCACTTGAGTGAGAGCCCATGATCATCTCGATCCGGCCTTCCGGTGAGACCGTCATCACCGCGCGTTCTAAGGGCCATCCAGTCGAGGTTTCGACATAGTTGGCCGTACCTATACCCCGCAGCTTGCCCCTCACCTCACTCTCGCTCCTACGCGTCTCTAGCCCGTCCCAATTCGCTAGTTCAAGCGCCAGCTCCATGCCATGGACAAAGCGTCCGCTGTCATAAGTCACACCCATTGCGTTCGTATACGGCAGTTGTTCGTCCTTGATCAGATTCTTCAAGCGAATCTCCACCCGGTCGATCCCCATCTCGATGGCCGCCCGGTCGATCAAGCGTTCGAGGACGAAGATAGCCTCGGGTCGCCCGGCACCGCGATAGGCTGTGACGGGACAAGTATTAGTCCAGACTGCTTTGGTCGTCACGTCGGCCTGAGGGATGTCGTAAATTCCCGTGGAGACCGTGGGGCCTCGTGCAATCGGCACGAAGGAAAGCGCGTGACTGCCGAGGTTTCCGTAATTCACCGTGCGCATAGCAAGGAACATTCCATCGCTGTTGAGCGCCAGTTCCGCCTCAGTGAAAAGATCGCGGCCCGCATAATCGCCGAGCGCCATTTCGCTTCGCGTCCCGGTCCATTTCACCGGACGACCTATTCGCTTCGCCGCCCAGGTCACAAGCGTGAACTCCGGATAGCATGAGTTGCGTGTTCCATAGCCGCCACCGACATCCCGAGCAATGACGCGCACCGTATCCTCCGGCACCTGAAAGGCCGTGGCGATTTCACGCTGGAAGCGGTTCACGCCTTGCCCGCCGGCCCACAAGGTGTACCGCTCAGTTACGCCGTTATATTCGGCGACGGCAGCGCGGGGCTCCATCGGGACGCCGGAGACGCGGTTATTTACAAGGTCCATGCGAACCACGTGCGCCGCCGTCGCGAATGCATCCGCCACGGCGGCAAGGTCGCCTTTCTGATCGTCGACACACACGTTATTGGATTGCTCGTCCCAAAGCTTCGGCGCACCAGCTGCTAAGGCTTTCACTTGATCGACCACGGCCACTAGTGGTTCGTAGGAAACCTCGACCTGTTCGGCTGCATCCCGCGCCTGCTCCACGGTCTCCGCGATCACCATCACCACCGCTTCGCCGATGCGTCGCACTTTTTTAGAGACGAGTGGTTCGATCTTTGGATAGTAGATTGGCGACCCGTCGCGATTGATAAGTTCGACGTCCTTCGGATTGCCTTGCGCCAGCATCGGATTTAGACCATCCGCTGAATAGTCAGCGCCCGTGAGCACAACCAAAACACCCGGCATGGCAGCAGCTACATCCGTCCCGATCGAGAGTATGCGCGCATGCGCGTGTGGGGCCCGAGTAAAAGCCGCATAGGCCTGGTCCGGTCGATTGAAATCGTCGCTATACTCTCCCGCCCCTGTCAGCAGACGATGATCCTCGAACCGAGGTATCGATGCGCCAATCCCTTTACCGCCGGAACCACCATCCATCACCCATGTCTCCCTTAAGCGGCGGCGCTCATTCGCTTCGCATCCTTAATCTGAGCGCGGTGCAGCAAGCGCCTCTCGTTCGGATCAAGCGCGTCGCGGCGATGCAGCGTGCAACGATTGTCCCAAACGACGACGTCACCGAGCCGCCACTTTTGCGTCCACGTGAATTCTGGTTGCGTTATATGCGTGAATAACTCGTCCAGTAGCGCATCGCTCTCCGCCTCCGGTAATTCGCGAATGAAGGCTCGAGCCCGGCGACCGAGATAGATAACCTTACGCCCGGTCTCGGGATGTTCCGCCACCAATGGATGGACGGCGCCTGGAACATCGTCCCGATTTTCATAAACTTCCTGATAACCCTTACGCACTTGACCGACGCTATTGTGGGAGGAATCGTGCTTGCACGTCAGCCCGCTAATCCGTTCCTTCATCTCATCCGAAAGTGCGTCATAGGCGACCCCCGTGCTGGCATAGCCCGTATCACCGCCTTCCAGCGGCAATTCAATGGCGTACAGAATGCTCGCCTTCGGAGGCAGCTCGTTATAGGACATGTCGGTGTGCCATTTGGATTCGTACGAGCCAAGACTTCCGATCGGCACGCCATCCACCGTCACATTTGAGATTACCGCAAGTTGTGGATATTCAGGCTTCCAATATTTTCCGTTAGCATTGATCGGCGCCATATCAAGTTCCCCGAACCTGTTCGCGAAAGCGAGGAATTTATCATCGTCGAGATCCTGGCAGGGAAAGCGCAACACGCCGTTATTATCCAGCCACGCTTGATAAATCCGCGCGAAACCCGCGTCGTTCAACTCGTCCAGTTTTACATTCCAAACATCGGCCCCAAGCGCCGCGCCACTTGGCACGATTTTCATTTCATCAGTCATTGTATTCTCCTCATCTATCCGTTCGATGATTTCACGGCGGCTATCTGCTCGTCGGTATAACCGGCGACGCCGCGCAACACCTCGTCCGTATCGACACCGAGATCAGGCGCCCCCACTGGGTCACGTACAGGCGTCTCGGTTAAGGTCATCGGCGAGCGGATACCCGTAACACTCCCGAACCGTGGATGTGCTTGGTCAACCACCAAACCCCGCGCCGCAACGTCATCGGATGACAGCGCTTCGCCAACATTCCTAACTTCTCCCGCCGGGATGCCGAAAGACGCCATCTTATCGATCCAATGTGCGCGCGTTTCTTTCATAAATACCGCGTTCAAAACCTCGGCAAGCTCCCCACGGTTCTCCACACGTTTTGCGTTTTCGGAAAACCGGGGATCTTCAACGAGTTCGGGCCGCTCCAGGCAATCCTCGCAGAATGTTTTGTAGAGGCGATTGTTTGTCATCGTCACCATGATCGGTCCGTCCGACGCCGTGAACAGCCCGACCGGTTGCGCCAAGGCATTACTGTTGCCGTAGCGTCCCATCACGACTTCATCAATCAGAAAAGCATTCGACGCATGATGCAACATGTTGACTGCCGTATCGAACAACGGGACGTCGATGCGCTGACCTTTGCCAATTTTCTCCCGCGCGATGATTGCCGCCAGGATGGCTTGGCCCGCGAACATGCCGGTGAACATATCAGCGATGGAGACACCGGTGCGCATCGGCTCGCCATCTGGATCGCCTGTCAGAGACATAAAGCCGCTTTCCGCCTGTACGATGGGGTCATATCCGGGGCGGTCCTTCAACGGACCGTCACGGCCATACGCCGAGATGGAAGCAAAGATGAGTTGTGGATTGATCGCGCTCAAATCCTCATATCCGATGCCGTAGCGATCCATGACGCCAGAGCGGTAATTTTCCACCACTACATCCGCATTCGCGGCCATCGCCCGAATAGCGTCGCCACCTTCTTGTGTGCGGATATTAATTGCCACGCTCTTCTTATTGCGATTCACCGCCAAGAAGTAAGTGGAGAAATCCAACGTCGGCGAGATGTTAAAGCCTCTGGTGTCGTCACCACCCTGCGGGTTTTCAATTTTGATAATTTCCGCACCTAGATCACCCAACACAACGGTGCAATACGGGCCTGCCAAAACACGGGTAAAGTCGAGAACACGGATACCGTCGAGCGCGGTCATATAACGTCCTATCTTCGGTTGTTCTCCCACCGCCCGGTCAGACGGCATGAACCACACAATTGCTCGTCGGTTTGCCGTCAGAGCCAAGTAGGTGCATCCGGGTGATGCGCCCTCCCTCTTCGCACGCGACGAGCGATAACGTGTCATCCCAAAACATAGGACGGCGGAACCAGACCTCCAGATCAAACGCTTTCGGCGTGTACCGCTTCTCCAGCGCTTCGCGGTAGAAATGGATACCCATCAGGCCAGCGGCAATCGGAGCTCGGAAACCGTGTTCGCGCGCGACTTCTGGATCGGAATGGATCAAATTGCCCGCTTCATCGCTGTAATTGGCCACATTCTGCGGCACCAGTGTGCGGCGCATGATCTCAGAAAATCCATCTAAACTTTCATCCGGGCGTGGGATACCTTCGGATACCTCCTTAGGTCCAATCGGCGTGATACCGGACCGCACCGCTTCGACGCAAACCGTGCCATCCCCCCGCGCATAGCTAAATTCACACCGCAGGATGCAACCGCGTGGGTGTGGGTTGATTTCCATGACGCGGCCGGAGATCGTAATCTCTTCTTCCAGATGAAAAGGCTCGATTTGCTTTAAGCGTTGCGAGAGATGGACTCCGCCCAAGATCGGTATTCCGGACGCCATTAACACCCGTAGCGTCGGCAAACCCAACATCGCGACATCCACGGTTGCTCCGTAAAGTTCCAGATCGATCCCGCTGCATTTAAGCTTTCGCGTCTGATCCCCGGTGGCGACCGAGAATGTCTGCGACGGAAACTCGAAACCCGCATTAACTTCCAATACTGCACTCACATCTAATCTCCCTCGGCCCAACTCTTCACATAATCTATGTCCTCGACATCCGACGGCAGCTCTCCCACTTGCAGGGCGTCACGTGTGTCGATCATAACCGCATATTCGTCCGTGGCAGTTTTCGGTTGGACGAGCATATGCTTCAGCGCCTTCGGGCTCGGGCCGTGGGTGAAGCCAGCCGGGTGAAACGTCACCGTTCCGGAATCAATCCCGGGGCGGCTAAAGAACTCACCTTTGTGATAGAACAGCACTTCGTCGTAATCATCGTTGTTATGGAAAAACGGAATCTTCAGTGCATCCGCATCCGTCTCGAACGGGCGCGGCGCGAAGGTGCAGACGACATGCCTTTCGCCGACGAAGGTCGTGTGCGCCGAGGGCGGCAAATGGTAGCGATGGCTGGTCATCGGCCGTATGTCCTTCACGTTGATGCGCACGACCGAAAGATCACCCTTCCAGCCGACGATATCCAAGGGGTTGTGCGGATAGCAAATAGTGCTGATCGTATCCGAACGCTTAACCGCAACCGGCCATGCCGTATCTTCGTCCCGCTGGGCCGCGAAGGCCTCGTCGATATCAGGCGCGTCGAGCATCGCCGGATCGAAAATCGCGTGATTTCCAACTAACCCTTTATCAGGCAAGGAATAGGTACTGTTCGTTGATTCCACGAGCAGCGCGGTGACAGGTTGGTCACATTCGATGCGCCACATCGTGCCACGCGGTATAACGATATAATCGCCCGCAGCGAAAGACAGGTGGCCAAAATCGCAAAAAATGTCACCGCTGCCTTCATGGACAAAAATCAGATCGTCGCCATCGGCATTACGGGCGAGGGTTTCCATCTTCGCGGGCGCTCGCCAAAACCGAATAGACGTGTGAGCATTATGAAGGATAGTCGTCGCATCCCACGGCGACGGCTCTGGCGCATTCAAACGCGTCAGGTCAAACGCGCGCGGGCGCAGCGGTCCTTCCCAATCCACCCATCCGGTTGGCGGGCGTTTGTGATAAAAATGCGCAGCAGGCCCGAAGAAACCCTCCTTGCTCATCTCTCGCTCATAAGTTCCCTCCGGTAACCCGGCATGCGCTTGGCGAGACGCCTCGCCGCGCATGACCTGTATCGGAATATAACGTTTCATCTTCTATCGCCTCTCAATTCATCAGCCGGTATGAAAACCTGCCAACCTGTCATTCCCGGGATAGTGCCGGAATCGAACCTCACGTGAAAGGTGGTGAGCTCAAACCATATAAAGAGTAACGCTATCCGCTCCAACCAACCGGACAAGGCACGTGAAAAACTATCAAGACGGCGGCGAAGCAATTTTGGAGGCGTTCCGACGGCTGGGCGCGGATTACGTCATTTCCTCACCGGGCTCCGAATGGGCGTCGATCTGGGAAGCACTCGCGCGACAGAAGCGCGACAAGCTCGAGGGTCCTGCATATATCGACTGCGGCCACGAGAGTATCGCCGTCAACATGGC
This sequence comes from uncultured Rickettsiales bacterium, assembly GCA_913046825.1. The sequence goes on from CAJWTF010000146.1 coordinate 6,694, forward strand.
GACCGCCTATACGAAAATTACCGGCCGCATGCAGATAGTCTTGCTGCACGCGGGAGCGGGCATCATGCAAGGCACCATGGCCATCGATGCTGCTGGGGCCATGGAAACACCGCTAGTCGTCATCTCGGGCGAAGTGCTGGGTTATGGTGAAGGTGATCTCGATCCCGGCTCGCAATGGTATCGTAACCTCAGTGTTCCGGGCGGTACCCAACGGTTAATCGAACCGGCGGTGAAATGGTCGCAACAAGTTGCCTCAATCGATACCTTGCATGAGACAATCGTGCGCGCAGGCGAGATGGCGCAACGCACCCCGAAAGGCCCTACATATCTTTGCGTTCCGATGGAAACGATGCTGGAAGCCTGGGTCAAGCCGGAAGCACCTCGCGTGGTGCCAACCGCACCAAAATTGCAACCAATCTCTCGCGATATCGATCGCATTGCCGAAGCGATCGTCCAAGCGACTTGCCCGGTAATTTCCGTCGAGAATGTCGGGCCGGAACAAGAAGGCTTCGATGCGTTGATCGAGCTCGCGGAATTGATGGCCATTCCAGTGGTTGAAGGCCAAGGCGCTTTCTTCAGTAATTTCCCGAAGTCGCACGACCTCTATCTCGGCCAGCAGATCGAGCCGCTTCTTGACGAGATGGATTTAGCATTACTTGTCGAAAGTCGGGCCCCTTGGTATCCGCCGAGCAACGTGCCAAAAGATACAAAGATCGTCTCCATCAGCAATAATCCGCTCAAGGGAAACATGGTCTATCAAACCATGCATGCGGAGGACTATCTGGAAGGCGATATCGCCACCACGCTGCGCCTGTTGTCCGCCGCTCTCCGAGGACTTTCTCCCGATGCGCAAGCCGTCGATCAGAGACGCGCAAAATGGCGGAGTGCACATGACGAATGGGTCGCACGCCTCGCCGCCGCCGAGGAGGTCGCCGAGCAGGCGGATACAATAACGCCGCCATTGGTCATGAAAGCTCTGCGCGAGGTTCTGCCACAGGAAATCTGCATCATCGACGAGACCATCGTCCATCAAACCGGCATCCGCGAACATCTGATGTGGGACGACCCGCTAACATTTTTCCGCGCGCCGAGCGGTCTCGGCCAAGGACTGGGATATGCACTTGGAGTAAAACTGGCACTTCCCGACCGCCCCGTCGCAGTGACCATCGGTGACGGTAGCTTGATGTACAATCCGCTTGTCCCAACCTTGGCGCTCGCGGACGAGCACGACCTGCCACTCTTAATCCTGGTCTTCAACAACAGCCAATACGCAGTCATGAAGCACTTCCACAAACGCTTCTACCCAGACGGCGCTGCGGTTGGCGACGATGACTACTATGGCGTCAATATCAAGGGTCCAAAATATGAAAAGGCGGCCGAGATGGTGGGTGGTTACAGCCAGCGTGTCGAAGATCCAGCAGAACTACGAGACGCCCTGGAAGCCGCATATGCCAGCGTCCACGCCGGGAAAACCGCTATCCTGAATTTGATCATGCCCGGCGATGGTGGCGTACGATAGCAGCGACCTTAAATATGCAATGGAACCGCCGCGCAGATCAGCTTATCGACGGTGATACCGTCATCCAATAGGGGAAACAGCCCTCGATACACCGTGACCTCATTGTAGTGTTCCTGCGGAACTTCGGCATACCAATAAGTCGGCATTCGTTCATTCACCGTCTGATCAAGCGTTACAATGACGAAAGCGTGCTCACCATCAGCGAATATCTCGCTTGCTCGCTGTCCGGTAGGATCTCGTCCCAACAATTCGACATTGCTGCTGCCGGTCAGCCGTTAGAGATAATCCAACCTTCCGTCTTCACAAATGACGTCCAGCAGGAATATCCACGGCAGCAGTTCTCCACCGATCTCAACTGGATCGATATCTCGCGGTTACGGCAACCCATCGCTACATGGAAGAGAATTCCAGTAAGCCTCTAATTCAACTACAAGTGACTGTTCAGGTAGATCCCCGTGCCCCATCCTATGCGCTAAGAGAGCACCCGTGCCCCCCGCAGGTCCTTCGCCCGTCTTCATCGTCCCTCCCCAACTCAGGACGTTTACGAACTCTATCTTGGTGGGAGACTACGGACTACCAAAGTGTATTTTAGGACTAAAGCCAGTTATCAGGTCGCAGGGCTGTATTCCGTGTCGGTTTGATCGGCAAGTGCGAGTGATGCAACGAAATCTTCAATCTTTAGCAATGGTATCGCCTTGCTTTCCTTCGCTAATCCGAACGAATCGGTCAAATGTAAGTTCGCCGCGAGCGCAACTTGATCAGGCATCTCATAAATATACACCATATCCCATTCGCCATAGCTTCCAAACTGAGCGATGGGAGTTCCGCCAAAATCCATAATTGCTTTTTTATGAACTTCCGCCCGGTCTCGCATTTCCGGTCGCGCCATCATAGCGGCTTTTTGGTCATTGTGATATTTCACCAGATATAGAACTGGAATTCCCATTTGCTTGTTCCTTTGATTTGTTTCAGCTTTGAATTTTAGGACGCTTTAAGCATTCAAGTTTCTCAATTCGGATCAAAATTAGATTTTTCGCCCACCTCCTTAAGCGAACCCGAGCGGTAATTGCTGCTCTAAAGAAACAAATCTCCATCGATTGAGTGAATTTTGATTTGTCTATTACTCCCAACTGAACAATGTCACTTAGACAATAGTTTACCATGGGGCGTTTAAAATGTCGGATGATATCCACTTTCTCACCATCGCCGAAGC
>CAJWTF010000147.1 GCA_913046825.1 uncultured Rickettsiales bacterium
TGGTTGGAGACGATAAACCTTTAAGCTATGGTGTGATTTTATATATTCATGCCGAGTTTGAAGGTGCCTTGGGAAATGTCGGCTGAAGCATCGCCGAGCTAGCAGACCTGCGGCCCCCTTACCAGACGGCCCGGATATTGGCCCGTCGAATCGCCGTTGCGATAGACCGGCACGCCGGAGACGATTGTTGCCTCGAAGCCGTTGGACTTTTGGATTAATCGACGCCCACCGCTCGGCAGGTCGTAGGCGACCTGCGGATATCCTAATGCCAATCGGTCGTAATCGATCACGTTGATATCCGCCTTGAAACCGGGCTTGAGCTGGCCCCGGTCATTCAGCCCGATGGCTTGCGCATTGTCGTTGGTGATGCGTTTTATAGCCCAGGACAGCTCAACCTTATCGCCGCGCGTCCGATCTCGCGTCCAATGGGTCAGCATATAAGCCATCGACGAGGCGTCACAGAGCACGCCCACATGCGCGCCACCATCGCCTAGACTGACCAATGTATCGGGGTGCTTCATCATCTCGCCGACCGTGTTCAGGTCGCCATAGGCGTAATTGCTCAGCGGGCGATAGAGCATTCGTTTGCCATCCTTCTCCAGCAGAGTGTCGTAAACCAGTTCTTCCGGATCGCGCCCCTCGCGTTTTGCCCGCGCCGCGATGCTTTGATCGGCCGAGGGCTCATAGTCCGGCGTCTCGCCGTCCCAAGGGAAAATACGCTCATAGTTCGAGACCCGGCCCGCCAGCTTCTTCGTAGGGCAGGTCTCGGACATCAGCTGTTTGCGGAATTTGTTATCGCGTAAATGCACCAGCTTCTCGTCGAGCGACAGCTGTGTGATCTTCTCCCAACTCGGTCGACCCGAGAATGGATTGAGCGAGATTTCAAACCCAAGCAGAATTCCCGTCGGGCGGGTCAACACTTGACCTTTGATATCTGCGCCGTCTGCATTCGCGTCGACAATGCCGGACATCAGTTCGCGCCAGAGTTCCGGGCGGCTATCGCGCTGTAGGATCGTGATCGCCATCGGCCGTTTGGCTCGGTTGCTGATGCGCTTCAGCATCGCGAATTCCTCGTCCGGGTCGTCGAAATCGGAGATCACCTGTATCCATCCGGAGCCGGCTTTGCCGACCGCCTCACCGATGACTGCGAGCTCTTCTTCTGCCGCGCGCAAAGTCGGTGTGTGTTCGCCCGCCAAGGTGCGATGATTGATCGTCCGCGAAGTTGAAAATCCGAGCGCGCCCGCCTTAATACCGGCCGAGGCGATACGGCCCATCTCGACACGTTCTTCTGGCGTCGCCTGTTCATGGCGCACCGCGCGCTCGCCCATGACATAGGTACGGACAGCCGCATGCGGGACCTGCGTCACAACATCTAGGTCGTATTCCCGCCCATCGAGGGAATCCATGTATTCGTCAAAACTCTCCCAATTCCATGGCAGGCCTTCGGTCAATACGACTTCCGGAATGTCTTCCACACCTTCCATCAGTTTTACCAGGAGATCGCGCTCGTCCGGTTTGCAGGGCGCGAAGCCGACGCCGCAATTGCCGACCATCACCGTGGTCACTCCGTTCCAGGAGGAAGGCGAGATCGATTTACTCCATGTGACTTGAGCGTCGTAGTGCGTGTGTGGATCGACAAAGCCCGGCGTGACGATCTTGCCGGTGGCGTCTATTTCCTCGTCGCCTTTTGGCAGGTTAGGTCCAATCGCTGAAATCTTGCCGTCGACGATCGCGATATCCGCCTCCATCGGCTCGCCCCCCGAACCATCGATGATTATGCCGCCGCGTATGACCAAATCCGCCATTGTCCCTATCCTTATTCCGTGGTGCCCTTATTAAGATTTAGTGCAGTTTTCCCACGGCACTATAGCAAAATCTATTCTCGGCGCCGCCTGTAACTTAAGATTACGAGCGCTGCCGCAAGTTCAAACCCTGCTGCAAACCCAAGAACGGAGCCATATCCACCGATGTATTCAAACAACGCCCCATAGAAGGCCGGCCCAAACGCCGAGCAAAACTGTATTGCAGTGCCCGCAACACCATACATCGCGGTAAATGCATCGGCGCCAAACTCTCTTCTGACGACGATGGGTGAGAGCGTTGTTATTTGTCCTAGGCAAAATCCATAAACCAAGCTGCCGAGGATCAATACAAAATCCGACGTAAAGAGCGAAATCGCACCGAGCGCCGCGACCTGCACAACAAAGACGCCTGCGCTATAGCGGCGCGGATCGAGCTGGTCGATAACCTTCGCCAACAATAGGCGACCCAATAGCCCCGCGAGCCCGGTCGCACCGATAAGCCATCCCGCGCCGACCGAGCCCAATGTCGGCAATGCAAGTGCGAAATGATGGGTCAAAAAACCTACCTGCACGATCAATCCCAATGAAAACGCAATGGCAACGCTCCATAAGGCCCATGATCGACGCCTGACGATCGCTTGGGTGGATTGGCGTCTCTCTGCAATTCTTTCTTGCGGTTCGCTTATACCCGGCGTCCCATCCTTCCCCAAACCAAGCTCGCCTGGTCCGCAAAACCTGAATACCACCAGGCTCAACGGCAGCATACAAACGACAACCAAAAGTGCCGATAGCATCGTGGCCTCGGCAAATCCCCAGCGCGCAATGGCCATGACCAAGAAAGGAACAATCACCATGGCGCCGACGCTCGCCCCCGTCAGCGCTAGTGTAATGCTACGGCCCTGATGTCGCTCAAACCAGGGGGCTATTGTCGCACTCAACCCGGCCACCGACATCGTCGCATATCCGACACCCATGCAGGCAAAGGCTGCGAACAATTGCCATAGCTCCTCCAGACGCCCGACCGCAACGATTCCCGCGCCCAGCAGTAGCGCGCCTCCGCTTATTACGTATCGAGGCCCAAACTTGCTAATCCCGGCACTAATCGCCGGAAGGACAATCGCATTCGTCAGGAAAAAGACGGTTATGGCGGAGGAGACGATAGAGGTCGACCAAACATGCGCGCGGGTGATCTCGCTGAGATAGACGCTCGAGCCAAAAACTCCGAAACCCCACGTAAATACGGCCGCAACAAAACAGACGCCGACTACGCGCCATCCATGGAACATTCGGATTATTTCCAATCCTAACTTGAGCTGCTGAACTTCAACCCGACAACACTGGTGACGATCAGAGAGATGCTGGCGAATTTCAGCATCGTCGCCGCTTCCTTGAAATACAGGATGCCAATCAGCGCCGTGCCGACACCCGACCACACGGCATAGGCGACGCTAATCTCGATCTTTTTCATAGCGAACGTTAGCCCCACGAAGAATGCGGCACAGAAAGTAAAATGAAATATGGATGGCCATAACTTGGTAAGTCCATCCAAATACTTAATGGATACTGTCCCAAAGGTTTCCAGAAGAATAGTAATTCTAATTATAATCCAATATTGCAGCGTTTATTTATTTACTTTATCGATTGTTTTACTTCGAACGTTTCACGGGTTCGAACAACTTTACCTTCCCAATGGCGGTCAAATTCTTTGACGAATTTCTTAATGATATCAGAATTCAGAATGGCGTTAGCTGCAGCTAAATCCGGAAACTCATAAAATGCGAGATGCACGCCGGGATCCACATCGCTCCAACCGCGCATGGCACTGACGGCTTTGAAATCCCTGAGCGCATCCGGCAGATGCTCAGTCTCATACCAATGGTCGAACCCTTCGCGGCTGGCTTCTTCAACCTCGGCGCGGACGATCAGATAGGCTGGCATCATTTACCTCTAGATTCAAAAGTTCTAGCCCTGAGCACAATAAATCGAACCCCCCATCAAAATGCAAATTTCTACAGGGTCACCTGCGCCATCTTACCGGCAATGACTAAAAACTTACTTCAGGATAAGACAATATATCACTAGATTAGCTTGCCTAGAAGAAGATTTCCCTAGAATAAAAAATAGGACAGGGAATTCACCATTCATTAAGACGCGAAAAATTTGCCAGACGGAATTTGGACCGGCGAACACTTCGTAAATGGCATGCCAGAGGGTGGTGACCAGTGACTCAAGGCGCTGTTTGCGTATTGGCTAACGCTCGGCAAGGCAGCGAACCTCCCAAGACGAACTGACTTTCGCTCGACCGAAGTCCCTCGCTTGCTTGCAAAAGTAGCGCTTCAAGAAGTCGTCCGAGACCCCATTCGTTTTAGATACCGATTGATGGGCAGCGACGTAATCCAATTACAGGAATCGAACCACATCGGCCAATAGCTGCACGAAATCTATCCAAACTATGAAGAGTCCGTAACCTACAGGCGTCTTGCTACTGTGGCAGAAGAGCGGCGATCTATTTGGTGTATTGGCCAGCTGACCCACCATTCAAGAAGCGAATTCTGGCTTCGCGAATTACTGCATCTTACCTTTGCGGACGATGGCGAATCCGTCAACAGGCGTCTATCTACCGTTCTCGTTCACCGATAATTTTTTGGCACGCAAGGGTTGCCCACCATTTCATCTCCCGCATAGTTTATTATTCAGGAACTAGACACCTTATCGGAGCTACGTGATGCCGCTTGACAACACTCGTATTCATGATGTGCCGGACGACTTGCTCGCCGCGATCGACTATTGTTTCGAGCAAGGCTGGACGGACGGCCTGCCGGTCATCCCGCCGAGCGTTGGGCGAGTTGAGGAGTTGTTACAATATGAGGGACGTCCGCCTGAGACCGTGATCGCGAACCATCCAGCGACTGGATTTGAGTGCACGGTCCATGCAGCGGCGGTCAACGCCGTGATGGCCGGATGTAAGCCGGAATATTTCCCGGTCGTCGTCGCAGCCTTGGAAGCGATGAATGAGCCCGACTTCAACTTCCACGGATCAACAGCGAGTACTGGTGGATCGGCTCCGCTGATGATCGTCAGTGGACCGATGGCGGACGACCTCGGCATGAATTCAGACGTAAATCTGTTCGGTCCGGGCAACCGCGCGAACGCCACTATGGGCCGCGCTGTGCGCTTGATCCTCATGAACGTATTCCGGATGATCCCGGGTGTGTCCGACAAATCAACCCAAGGTCACCCGGGCAAATTCACCTTCTGCATCGCTGAACGCAGCCGCGACAATCCCTGGCCGTTGCTGGTCGAGGATCAGGACTATCCGGAAGGTGTCAGCAGCGTCACCGTCCTCGCGGGCGGCGGCTTTTGCAATGTGGAGAACCACGGCGGCAATACTCCTGAGGAGGTATTGGGCGCGGTCGCAGACGCGATGGCGAATTATGGCTGCATCACGCTTGGACAATCGGCGGTCGTCCTGGCGCCGGAACATGTGCGGGTGATTGCAGCCGATGGATGGAGTAAGATTCAGGTAAAGGAATTCTTGTTCAGTCGAGCCTATCGCACAGTCGACGGCATGAAGTCCGTCGGCAAATATCGCCAGCGGGAATACGACAAACAACATGCGGATGGCGGCACGCATCCGCTGGTAAAGGACGGCCAATTGCACCGGGGCCTTACGCCCGACGATATACTGGTGGTCATGGGCGGCGGCGATGCGGGCGGACATTCCTGCTTTATCCCGTCCTGGAGCCGGGCCCGGTCTTCCTTGATGCAGTCGAAGCCCATCGGCGTTTGCATCGACTGCGATTGAGTATAGGAGAGACGACATGCAACTCTATGACCCCACCGTCAAGGGCCCCGAGCGAAACTTCGCCCGCGCCGCGGCCCTCGGCGATCTTGACGGCAAGACCGTCGGCATCCTGGAGAACGGCAAGCTGAACGCGGTCAACATGCTGTGGGAGACCGCCATCTTGTTTGAGCAACGCCACGGCTGCACCATCGCGCCGGTTTATTCCAAGTCGAACGCCAGCGCGCCTGCCCCCGGAGACACGCTCGAAGTTGCGGCGAAGGATGTTGATTTCTTGATTACCGGGCTCGGCGATTGAGGGAGCTGTTCGACGTGCAGTTTGCATGACGGCATCAGCTTCGAACAATTGGGAAAACGCGCAGTGGTGCTCTGCACCGGACCTTTCGAAGTAACTGCGAGGAATATCGCCCGCATGCTGGGCTTGCCGGAATACCCCTTCGTGATGGTAGAGCACCCCATCGGCAGCCGCACATTGAACGAAATCAAAATCCTGGCTGAAGCGGCGTACGAGCAGGCGCTCCCTATATTAAGCGGGCAGACGTAAGCGCCCCCTACTCCAACGAGCCAATCAGTGACGTTCCCTCTCCCCTCTCGAGAGAGGGGGACTTCGAAAAACTACAGCGGCGCCAGGCGGAACGAGTCGCGTTCCTGTTGATCTAGTTGATCTACCAAGCCTATTTCCCAATCGAGATAGGCATGTGCCGCAGCCGGGTCGCCGCCGTTGGGGTTGTTGCGGTGCTGCCAGTGATACACCAATTCGATACCATCGGCATCGGATGGCTCATTCGGTGTGGCGACGATCTTAAGAGCCGCTTCCCGCCACGCAGTCTCATCGTCGGATAGCTGTTGTACATTAGTGATGCCCAATTCACCAAGCCGCTGCACCGCGAGCGCGGCAACGCCGTCATCGGAGGTGATCAGGACGACCGGTTTCTTGGCACTGAGGCCTAGCCCCTCAAACCTCGGTCGGATGGACCATGTCGCACCCTCGATGTGCCCTGCGCGATAGGCACGGGGCGAACGCAGGTCCACAAGTTGGGCATTCCCGAGTTGGTCTTTTGCCGCCGGCGCGACCGGCTCTACTCCGAAAGCAGAGACCTCAGGTATCGCGACGCCGCGCATGGCATCGACGCCGCCGCGTAAGATCGCGACATCGTAGCCGATCTGATGGATCCAATTCGCCATCATTGGTGCTCGGATCATCTCGTTATCCATGACAATTACGCGACCTCCACGCACGCCGACCCAGATATCAATACCTTGCACCAGTTGCCCGCCGAGCGCGTGCCGGCTGCCTGGAATTCCGTCGGCCTTGAATTCCTCATCGCTTCGGACATCGATCAGATAAGTCGAGCGTGTCGTATCGACGAGCCAAGCGGCGGCCTCTTCGGGCTCAATAAACTTGAGGCCCGTCTTTGCCGCGCGCACTTCGGCCCGCTCGCGCAACGGTGCGAGTTTTGCCTCCGACGTCGGCGCATCTGGATAGGTGCGGGTCGCCCCTTCTTCGCGCTTCAGCCCCGCAAGGAACCAGCCCTGCGTGCCGTTCTCGAGCGCATAGACCGGGTTGGGGAGGCCAAAGGCGCGGAGCGTCTCCGCGCCCAGAATCGAGCGGGTGCGTCCGGCGCAATTCACGATGATCGTTGTCTCCGGGTCCGGCACGAGTTCGCCGATGCGCAGGGTCGATTCACCGTTCGGGCAGCAAATCCCGCCGGGAATATTGAAGTTGTTGTATTCCCCATAAGGTCGGCTATCGATGATGATATGGTTAGGATTTTCCGCCTTCAGTGCCATGACCTGTTCGGATGTCAGGTTTGGCGTGTGGTTACCGATCTCCAAGAGTTCGCCGAACGTCTTGCTCGGTAAATGCTCACCCTTATAGAGCGTGTACCCGGCGGCTCCCCAGGCAGCCGCACCTCCCTCCATAATGGACACATTACTATACCCCAGCGCCTCGGCGCGCGCCGCCGCAAGCGTGGCAATACCATCATCATTGTCGTAGAGGACCATGCGGACGAGAGGTACCGGCGCCAACTCGATCAGCCGCACTTCGAAATTACTGTAGGGGACAGATACGGCGAAAAACGGATGGCCGTCGCCGAACTGACCGCCCTCGCGAACATCGAAGAAAGCGATCTCCTTGCCGTCGGACAACATATCCCTGACCGCGTGTGCCTCTACCATTGCTACCAAGATATATCCCTCCTCGTTTTCATCGGGCTTGCTGCGAAGGCGCCGCTATATTGTTGGGATGGCCCATACTATTTCCCTATTTGAGCTTATCCGCACTGCTGGGCTTATCATCAACCGAATATCCCTGCCTTGATGCACGTTTCCACCATTTGTTTGCGGTATTCTCATCCGCGGGTACACCCTGTCCCTTATAATACATCAAACCCAGACTGTGCTGCGCGTGAGCATGTCCATATTCGGCGGCCTTCGTGAACCAACTCAGCGCCGCCCCAAAGTTCTGCGGAAGACCTTGTCCGTCGTAATACATGCGCGCCAGATTGTATTGCGCGCGAACATCCCCCTGTACAGCCGCGCGTATGTACCACATCTCGGCCATCTCCGGGTCTTTTGGAACGCTTTTTCCTGCTTGAAACAACAAAGCCATGTTGTATTGAGCGTTCGCGTCCCCCTGTTCGGCAGCAAGCTCATATTCCGGTCGTTTGATTCCATATAGTTTCGCTAATACAATATCTTTTCTTTGTTCAAACACGCGTTTAAAAACATTCAATTTTTCGACTTTGGAATACTGATCGTCAATATTGGAATATTCGGTTGAATTGATTTTTAAATATAGTTCTTCCGCTATATTTAAACTGGTCCCCGTTATTGGATTTTTTACTTCTTCGATAGGGAAATTTATACCTTTAAGCAATCCATCATACTGTTTTCTATTTAAAGAGACACGGTGTTGTTTATAGTTAGGCATACCAAAGGAAAAACCTAAGTACGACATCTCCTTTTTTACTTCAGTTATCATTTCCTTCGTTAATGTCTTTGATTCCAGCTCACTCCATTGAATTGGATCTTTTAGCTTATTCACTATCACGCAATAAATTGAGCAATCCGGGCTTGCCCGTCCCCATGGTGCGATAATGGCGATACCCAATCCGCCGCCGACGACCGCCACCAAAGCCAACAATACCAAAAATGTTCTGACGCCTTTTAGAACATCAACCCATACTGGTTCTCCCAGCGCGTTGACTTTTCCACTGTTTGAATCTGCCATATTTTTCCAGATCCACTCGATTCCGAGTGTCCTCTTTCATTCGTAGTTGGGGTGGTCGTTCGTCAAATTTCCGTCGGTAGAGTTCAAGCTGATGCCAACATCTAGGCACAGCTTCATAATACAGAATACCTCTCGGGTTATCTAATTCGATGCCCGGTCGCCAAACACCTTGCGTCAGAAAGCAGAGTTATGACCAAATTTGGTGTTTGAACATTTGAAAGAAAGCGTCTTATCAGGTTGACTTGTTATTGCAAGACACCGGTTCAACCAAAGTTAATACGCCACTGTGAAGAAGAATAACGTTTTAGAATTTGCCAATCGAGACGCAATTTTCGATCCCCTGACAGCTTTGCTGAGATCGGGTGCGCAGAAGTTAATCAATCAAGCTGTGGAAGCAGAGCTTCAGGAACTGCTGAGCCAGTATACTGACCGGCGCACCAATGATGGCCATTCTCTTGTGGTCCGCAATGGCCATTTACCAGAGCACGATCTATAGACAAGGTTAGGCCTGTGACGGTCAAGATTTCCA
>CAJWTF010000148.1 GCA_913046825.1 uncultured Rickettsiales bacterium
AATAATCATCTCTATTTGTTACTTCTTGAACAGAAAGGTAACCGCTAAGCTTACTTTGAAGGTTTAACATTAATATCGGCTGCATCTAGGGGAGGACATATAGAAATAATTGACTATTTATTGGGAAGACTAGACGTTATATCTGAGGAAGAAAAAACCTTTACATTTGGGGAAGAAGAAACGAAAGCGATAACTGATAATGCTTCGGTTGGAGATAATTAATGAAAAGATATGCAACCACTAGAAAAAAACGTGATAAGGCTGGAATGATGGTCTATACCACAACCTATTATCCACCTATACCAATTGAAAATGAAGATGTTAAAAAATGGAAAGAAGACAAGCTTGATACCCGCATCATCATGGGGCCAGATGGCAAAATGACCGAAGCGGCAGGCAAATATGCCGGCCTTGATGCGATTAATGCCCGCGCCAATATTGTCAATGACTTGAAAGAAGCTGAGCTTATTCGCGCAGAGCAAAAAATTGTTCAAAATGTCACTGTTGGCGAACGCTCTGAACAGCCGGTTGAGTTTGTCATGGCACCGCAATGGTTCATTCGGGTGCTCGATTATAAGGACGAATTCCTGAAGCGCAGCGAACAACTCAATTGGTTCCCAGAGCACATGAAAGTCCGTCTCGACGATTGGGTGAACGGACTGAAATACGATTGGAATATTTCCCGACAGCGTTTCTATGGTGTGCCGTTCCCGATCTGGTACTGCAAGAGCTGCGGCGAGGTCGTAGTGGCCGACGAAGCGACCCTGCCGGTCGATCCGGCCGAGCAGCCGTGCCCGGCGGAGAGCTGCGTCAAATGCGGCGGCACAGAGTTCGAGGGAGAGAGCGATGTCATGGAGACCTGGATGACGTCTTCCTTGTCACCGCTGGTCAACGCCAACTGGGCGGGGACCGAAGGCCGCAAGGGTGATATGTCGATCTATCCAATGAGCTTACGCGTTCAAGCTTTTGAAATCATTCGGACCTGGTTGTTTTATACCGTCGTGAAATCGCACTTTCACCACGACAATTTGCCGTGGAAAAACTGTATGATTTCGGGTTGGGGGCTGAACGAGCAAGGTAAGAAAATTTCAAAACGGGACCTCGAGAAATTCACCGATGCGGAAGGTTTCAATCGCTACGACCCACATTCGATTATGAAAAAATATTCCGCCGATGCGCTGCGCTTCTGGGCGGCGGGCAGCCATCTGGGAAATGATTTACGGTTCAACGAGAAGGACGTGCGCACCGGCCGCAAAGTGGTCATCAAGATGTGGAACGTGGCCCGGCTCTGCAATATCCTATTGGAAGGGTTCGACCCAAACGCACCACGCCCGGCGCTCGCCGACCGTTCAGTGGAGGATCGTTGGGTTCAGATCGAACTCGCCAAGACCATAAAGACTGTCACCGACGGGTTCGAGGGCTACGACTACGCTTATGGCCGAGAAGGGCTGGAGCGCTTCTTCTGGGGTGTCTTCTGCGACAACTACGTCGAAATCGTGAAGGATCGGTTCTGGAATCCCGAGCGATACTCCGAGGAACTGCGCGCATCGGCTCAGGCGACCCTCTGGGAGTCGCTGCGGACATTGCTGGCGCTCTTTGCGCCGTATCTGCCATTTGTCACAGAGGCTGTCTTCCAACGTCTTTACAAGCCCTATGAGGAGATCTCATCGATCCATATCGCCGAATGGCCAGGCGAGGAGAGCGAGCTGGAAGCGACGGCGACGCCGGGCGGCATGGTGATCATTCTCGAACTGCTGAACGCAACCCGCGAGCTGCGTTCCCAACATAAGATTTCACAGACCAAGGTTTTGGAGGGCATTCGCCTCGATCTCGACGGGGCCGACGACGGCACCAAGCAAATGGTCCGTGACCTGTTGGGTTCAATCCAAAGCGCAACACGTTGCAAGGAAGTCAGCTACGGCCCGGCAGAATACGCGACGGCGGTGCAGGGCGTGAAGCTGGAAATTCTGGCCGAGTAAAGTCAGGCGGAATCGTCGACGTGTCTCTAAGGAAGCCGACTAAGTTGGAAATCGCTTTGCAGTGCATGCTGGTGCTGTATCTGGCGATTATGATCCACGAGTACATTTCGGGATTGAGTGCACCGGCCTGTCCAGCACCGGAGTGCTATGCGTGGGGCACAGAGAAGCTAATGGCACTCGGATGGGAATACGAGAGCCGCGAAATTTATCTGAGAGCGTCGTTTCTGAGAATTATGTTCGGCTTAATCGCGATGGCCATACCCTTCGTTATAATGACCATGTGGCTCAGCGTCACGGCCATTATAGCCGTGTTTCTTTGGGAATACGCGTATCACCGGGACCTGGCTGTAAGCGGAGCGTTTCCGACACCGCATTAGAGTGTGTGCTCGTCAGGGCTGTCTCTCACTGCCTGCTGATTTGTAGGACCAAGGCTAAATGGTTTTAGTGATGCGATGACCTATTTTTGCTAACTGGGAATAGGAACGGCGAAGTCACTACTTCTTATCGAAGGAAGCTCATCGATGGATTTGATCAAACTTTCGGCTCTCGAAATTGCAAAGACCATCGAGGCCGGCGATACGACTTGCGAGGCCGTGACACGCAGTCTACTCGAGCGGATTGAGGAACGGGAACCGTATGTGGACGCTTGGGAGTATCTTGATCCGGATGCCGCTCTGGACGCTGCCAAGGTTCTGGATAACAGTCCCTCCGATGGCTTGATCCACGGGGTACCGGTCGGCGTTAAGGACATCATCGATACGCGAGACATGCCGACGACGCACGGCTCGCCAATTCATAAGGACAATGAACCATGCAGTGACGCGCCTTGTGTGGCCCTCGTTAGGGGTGCGGGCGGTCTTGTGATGGGTAAGACTGTGACGTCAGAGTTCGCGGCACAGCGGCCCGGCAAGACCAAGAATCCTCACAATCCGGCGCATTCACCCGCAGGCTCGTCGAGTGGGTCGGCCGCCGCTGTGACGGATTTCATGGTACCGGTCGCCTTCGGGACGCAGACCGGCGGTTCCATCGTGCGGCCGGGCGCTTTTTGCGGCTGTATCGGCTACAAACCGACTTACGGCGACTACAACCCGCTTGGCGTGCACGACAACACGAGAAGTGTCGACACGCTCGGCATGATGAGCCGGACGATGGAAGATCAGGCTCTTATGCGCGCCGTTCTGACCCATATGCCGTACCGCCCGATTCAAACGCCCTCCATCGGTGACCTCCGCATCGGTGTATGTCGCACACCAAACTGGCATCTGGCGGATAAAGCCACCCAAGAATGCTTACTGCGTGCTGCAAAGGATTTGGAAGCGAGCGGTGCCACGGTCGCTGATTTCGATTTGCCCGAAAATTTCGACGAAGCAATCGAAGGCTTTGATGCCATATCTGGTTATGAGATTTCGCGGGCGCTGGCCTACGAATGGGTTAACTATCCGGACTTGCTGAGTGACAACATGCGCAACAACCGCGTCCCGAACGGATTGAAAGTCACACCGGCGGAATATCAGGCAGGGTTGGCAAAACTTGGTGATTATCGCCGTCGCTATGCGGCATCACTCGAAGGCTGGGACGTGCTGATCACGCCAAGCGCGCCCGCTGAAGCGCCGGCCGACCTGACGACGATCGGGGAGCCACCTTTTAACCGGATATGGACCGGTCTGTATGGTCCGGCGATCAACTTGCCACTCTATACCGGGCCTCAGGGACTGCCCATTGGACTGCAAGTTGTCGGTCAGGCGGGTCAGGACGACCGATTTCTGGATGCGTCCGACGCGGTTTATCGGGCTTTGGTTTAGTTTAAAGTACCGATGCCCCACCCAATATATACTATGATTGAGTATTTTAGAGCAGACGGTAGTCTCTGAGAAACGGAGTGGAACATATGCAGCATAATACCTCAGCGTTGAATGACGGCTTCGGCCTCATGATCGAAAACGTAACCCGTCACGATCTCGAAGATGCGAGGTTCCAACGCGAGGCTTACGAGCTTTGGACGCAACACGGCGGCCTGATCGCGGTGCGCGGGGCGGACCTTGCAGAGACGTCGCCGGAACAGTTGATGACGTGGTCGGGCCTCTTCGGTGAAGTTGAGGATGTGACCCTTGCGGCGCGAGAAAGCAGCATGGTCCCGGGCTTCCCCATTCTCCGCATTGGCAATATCAAGGACGAGACCGGTAATCCCAAAGCGTCGCTCGCTAAAGTACCGCCTCTAAAATCTGACGCCGATATTCAGTATAATCCGGAGACTCGCCGCCCGGTCTGGCATACGGATTCGACCTTTCGAGAGTACCCGCCAATTGGCTCCGTTTTTCATTGCCGCCAGGCACCACCGGAAGGGTCGGAGACGCTGTTCGCGGATACACGGCGCGCCTATGCGGGTCTTGATGCACAAACAAAAGCCAAACTGAAGCCATTGGAAGCTGTGTGCTCACTGGCGCATCATGACAAAAAGATCAGCCTGTATTCTCCGGGGTATCCAGTGCTAACCGAGGAACAACGCGCTGCCAATCCTGCGAACCGGGTGCCGATCGTCCTCGAACATCCAGTGAGCGGGATACCGGCCCTCTATGGACTGAACAGCTCCACATGTGCTGTGGTCCCTGTTGGTGACCCTGTGGACAATGCGGCATTGGACAAATGGGAACTGGAAGGTATCGAGGATGAGAGCGTCCTCATTATCCGCGACCTTTTACCGTACATTACTGGCCCGGAATTTACTGTGAAATGGAGCTGGCAGCCGGGTGATATCGTGGTATGGGACAATCGTTGTACGATGCACGCCGCAACCGGATACGAGTACGACCGCTATTCTCGCGAAATGTGGCGGCTAACATTATTGGATAAAGCCGACGCCAAAGCCGCATAATTGCCGTCGTGGCCTTGATGGGCAGGTATAGACCTATTTCCAGCCCTCTACATCGGCCATGTCAGGCAGCGAATGGGCGATGCCTTTGTGACAATAGATGTAGGTCTTCTCTCTGGACGAGAGATATGCTTGGTGTTGGGTGGATGCGCCGTTGCTTTGCGCGGTGATGTCCATATAGGTGAAGTCGTGGCAGTTCCGGCATTCGAGCGCATCATTCGATTTCAGGCGAGCCCATTCATGTTGGGCGAGTCTGAGTCGGTGGTCGAGGAATTTTTCCCGTGTGTTGATGGTGCCGAATAATGTGCCCCAAACTTCTTTTGAAGCTTGCATCTTACGGGCGATCTTATCGGTTCATTTGTGGGGCACATGGCAATCTGGACAGGTCGCTCGTACGCCTGAGCGGTTTGTGTAGTGGATTGTCGACTTAAGCTCTTGGTAAACTTTATAACGCATCGCGTGACAACCGATGCAAAACGCCTCCGTATTCGTGACTTCCAATGCGGCGCGGAAGTCCGATTGCCGATGACCGAGGTCAGCGCTGGTCTCGCATCACGCATCGATGCAGAAGTGGGACGGCGGGCAGCGGCTTAACTGGGAAGCCCAGTCTCCGCATAAACGGTCATGGCGGCGGCATCCATTCCCGCGAGGCCGAGGCGTTCAAGGGTTAATCCATCTTTCCACGGAGCCACGTCGAGCAATGCCGCGACGATGTCGACGAAGCCTCTGTGGAGTTTGGCATTGCGCCCAGTGTTCTCGGCCAGGAGAACGAAGGGGACATGGGTGAGCGGCAAGTCAGTGCCCATCCATGTGCGCCAGATGTCAGCGGGAAGATCGCCAACACCGCGATAGAAAGCGGATTGCGCGACTGCTTCCTGCACGTCGGCACCGTAAAGTATCGGGATATGGTCAAGGACGGAGCGATACCGCACGCCATAGGCTTCGCAGACCGCTGGGCGTTTCGCGTCCAACGCCTCGACGAGTTTCCCGGCATGCGCGGTGTTACCGGTCCCGCAGAAACTGGCGCGCTCGCCCTTTGCTTCCGCCCGGTCGTAGTATCCGACATTGAGCAACGCCATCGCCGGATGAATCAGCAGGTTCATACTCTCGAGGTTCGTCTCGATCACGTTCCGGCAGGGCTCGACGGATTTTGTGATTGCCGCAAGACGGTCCAACGAAGTTTCGCTGCGATTGGCCGGAAAAGCGGCCAACAGAAGCGCGCGGCGTATAAATCCGGGCGTGATGTGAGCACCGGTTCTCGCGGCCGCGTGGTTAGGGGTGACACCCTCGGTTACGGTCACGCCGGCTTTGTCAGCTTCGCGCAGCATGGCGGCGAGCCGAAAGCCCGGCTAATACCCGTGCATGTTCACATGCAGAACCTGCCCGTTCTCAATATGCGGGATGAAATCCGCGGCGCGTGCTTCAAGGTTCAGTTGCACTTCGTCGACCACCACGAGGTCCGCTCCGGCAATAGCCTCTGCTGGAGCGTCGGTGATCACGGAGACCTCGCCGAGACCGGTCTTTCCGGAGATGGTCTCGGGCGCCGGTTCGCCGACATGAATACCGCCTGCGGCCCGGCAAGCTTCAAGGCATTCGGGCTGATCCGGCCACAACAGGAACCGCACGTCATGCCCTGCCAAGGCCATATCACCGGCGACGGCAGCACCGATATTCATGCCGGTATTGCCGATGACCGTGATTTTAAGAGACATGGTTTACTCCGCCGCCGAAGCGGTCGGTTGTTGCAAGCGATCCGCTTTGATCATCTCCGATGCCTTCTCCGCGATCATCAAAGTAGGCGAGTTGGTGTTGCCGCTGGTGATGCTCGGCATGACGGAGGCGTCGACCACGCGCAGGCCACGTAATCCGTGAACACGGAGCCGCCCGTCGACAACCGCCATCGGGTCGTCGCCCATCTTACAGGTGCCGATGGGGTGAAAGATGGTGCTGGAGATATCCCCTGCCGCCTTGACGAGATCCTCTTGGGTTTCCAGTTCCAATCCGGGTTTGAATTCCTGCGGATTGTATTTGGCGAGCGCCGGTTGATTGACAATGTCTCGTGTAAAGCGCACCGCTTGAGCCGCGACCTGCTTGTCCCGCTCCGCCGACAGATAGTTTGGACGGATCGCCGGAGAATCATAAGGATCGCTGCTTTTTAAGCGGATCGTGCCCCGGCTTTCTGGGCGTAGATTACAGACGCTGGCAGTAAAGGCAGGGAAAATGTGCAACGGCTCGCCGAACTTATCCAGGGTGAGGGGTTGTACGTGATATTGGATGTTCGGCGTGTCGTAGGAGGGATCCGACTTTGCGAACGCGCCAAGTTGCGAGGGCGCCATGGTCATGGGACCGCGCTGGAACAGGAGATACTCGAGCCCAATTCCCATCTTCCCAATCAAGCTGCTGGCACGCTCGTTCAAGGTCTCCACGCCCTCGACCCGATAGGCGCAGCGGATTTGCAGGTGATCCTGCAGATTTCCACCGACGCCCGGCAACTCATGCTGAACGGCGATACCGTGCTCGCGGAGTGCCTCTCCGGGGCCGATACCCGAAAGCTGCAATATGGTGGGGGAGGCGACGGCACCTGCTGCCAGGATTACTTCGCTGAGCGCGCTCGCTACCTGCTCTATTCCTCCAAGGTCGAAGACGATTCCGGTTGCTTTGCCGTCCTCGATTTTGACGCGTTTGGTGTGCGCACTGGTGACGACCCGAAGGTTGGGGCGGTTCCGAACTGGTTTGAGAAACCCGCGCGAGGTATTCCAGCGCCAGCCGCGCTTCTGGTTGACGTGGAAGTAGCCGACACCCTCGTTATTGCCGGTATTGAAATCGTTGACTCTCGGCAGGCCCGCTTCGACGGCGGCATCCATGAAAGCGTCTAATATCTCCCAGGAGATACGCGGCTTCTCGATTCGCCACTCGCCGCCACGCGCATGTAAATCGCTCGGTTCCAGGGCGAGGTTGTCTTCGGATTTTAGGAAATAGGGTAGCACGTCATCCCAGCCCCATCCGGGATTACCGAGCTGCGCCCAATGATCGTAATCGCGCGCCTGGCCACGCATGTAGATCATGCCGTTGATGGAGGAACAGCCGCCCAAAACCTTGCCGCGTGGATAATCAATGGCACGGCCGTTTAGGCCAGATTCGGGCTCCGTCTTAAAGCCCCAATCAACCTTCGGATTGCCGATGCAGTAGAGATATCCGACGGGAATTTTGGTCCAAATATAATCGTCTTTTCCACCCGCTTCGATCAGCAGGACCGAAACGTTAGGGTCTGCCGACAAACGGTTAGCGATGACGCAGCCTGCCGTCCCCGCACCGACGATGATATAGTTGTAACTACCGAATGATTGCGCCATTTAAGTCGATATCCCGCTGATCTATCCACACCGTCTAATATCGCGGAGGGATAGCGAGGGGACAAGGGGCACACTCTCCTAGAGGTGAGAATGTTGGTGGAGAACTAATTACCCCAATTCTTCAAAATTGGCACCGTGGAGATCGAGTTCTTCGGCGACCCGTCTATCAGTTTATCGCTGTAGACCAGATAGATCAGCACGTTGCGTTTTTGGTCCATGAAGCGAACCACCTGCATGGTTTTGAACAGGATGGAGGTGCGTTTGTTGAAAACAGATTCGCCGTCCTCAAGCTCTTCCTTGACGGTAATCGGGCCGACCTGGCGGCAGGCAATTGCAGCGTCCGATGAATCCGTTGCGAGACCCACAGCCCCCGAGACACCGCCTTTTTTGGCGCGGGAGAGATGGCAGGTGACGCCGTCCACCTTCGGATCATCAAAAGCCTCGATGACGATTTTATCGTTGGGGCCGAGCAATTTGAAGACGGTGCTGACGCTACCAATTTCTTCTGCATTCGCGGTATTTGCGGCGAGGAGAAAAGTGAGTGCTGCGGTTAAAACCCTCATCCGCCGGCTAACTGCGGCAAGATATGGACTTCGCTGTCCGGCTGAATTGGCTCCAGCAGAGATTCCTGGAACAGCTGTCCGTCGATTGCGTAGGCGGCCCCTTCTTCCAAGTGGGGTTTGATCTCGGGGAACTCCTCGGAGAATGCCCGAATCAGTTGTTTGATGGTAGCGACATTCGGATATTCGAATTCGGTTTTGCCGTTGGTATAGCGCGCTAGCGCCACGGTGATCGTGACATGAGCCATAGACCTTACTTCGGGTATTCCACGGG
>CAJWTF010000149.1 GCA_913046825.1 uncultured Rickettsiales bacterium
CTGTTCGTGTAATTCAAAATTCTCGTTGGCGAGGAATGGAATCCACGAGATGGCTGCGTCCGGCGCTTCCAAGCCTTCACGGGTCCGGACATAGGCGCGGATCGGTGCCGCCGGAAGTCCGAGCAATCCCTTGTCGGTGAAAGCATATTTCAGCGCCTGCCAGAAGAGACCGAGGCCCCGCCCCTTGTCGTTGTATGTGAGGTCAAGCTCTCTCGGCACACTCCATTTCATGCGCGGTGAATAATGATCCCGCAAATTTTCACCGACACCTTTCAGCTCATGTAGGACATCGATACCGAGCGCCTGCAGATGTCTCGCCTGGCCGATACCGGACAGCTCCAACAGTTGGGGTGAATTGATCGAACCGGCGCTGACGATGACTTCTCGCCGCGCCGTGGCCTCGTGTGTCTGGCCGCCCTGCCGATAGCGTACGCCGGTGCAACGCTTGCCCTCGAAAGTCAGGCGTTCGGTCAATGCGTTCGCTTGGATTTTCAGATTTTTTCGGCTCCGCGCCGGATCCAAATAGCAATAAGCGGTGCTCATGCGACGACCGTTACGGATCGTTGCTTGGGTCATGCCGATGCCTTCCTGGCTGGCACCATTATAGTCCTTGGTATACTCGATGCCGACTTCTGCCGCCGCCGCAATCAGCTTGTCGTATATCTCACCGCTCTCGATGTTTTCGTTCACTTTCAGCAGACCGTCGCGGCCGCGATACTCGTCATCGCCGTCGCCCCGGTAGCTCTCTAATTCCTTGAAGATCGGCAGCACATCTCGGTAGCTCCATCCGCGATTGCCGAGCTGCGCCCATTGGTCGTAGTCCTGTGCCTGACCGCGCACGAAGACCATGCCGTTGATCGAACTGGAACCGCCGAGCAGTTTGCCGCGCGGCACAGGAATACGGCGTCCGCCCGACGCTTCCTCAGGTTCGGATTCGTACAGCCAATTAGCAGCCGGATTCTCGATCAATTTCGCAAAGCCAACGGGAATGCGCGACCACGGATGGCTCTCCTGTCCGGCTTCCAGAATGAGGACGGAATGATCGCCGCTGGCGCTCAACCGGTTCGCCAAGACGGAGCCCGCAGACCCGGCGCCGACGATGATATAATCGAAAGTCTCTGTCGCCATTATTCAAACTCCCAGAACGTAATCTCAATAATGCGGCGTCTTCCCTCTCACTCTAACGCTCTCCCGCGAGGGGAGGGGACTACGCTTCCTCTTCTTCCGGCCAAACTTCTGCCAAAGTCCGGAAGGCAGATGCCGCCACTGGCCAACCAGCATAATGCGCCGCGTGAATGATCATTGCTTCTAGTTTATGGCGCGGTACGCCGAGCTCCTTGGCTGCCTTCAAGTGAATCTTTTGCTCACCCTCGCGGTTCAAGGCGACAAGGATCGTGCAGGTCACAAGCGACCGCTCCCACAATTCTAAATCCTCATCCTGCCATAAATCGCCAAAGACCTGCTCTAAAGTGTAGTGCTGGAACTTTTTCGGCACGGGAAACGGCGGTGGTCCGTCTTTTAAAATACGGCGCGCGAATGCTTTTCCTTTTTCCCGGCGCTCATTCGAATCACTCATCAATCTTATCCTTTAAATGTGATGCGTAGAGGTAACCGTTTGAGACCGAGCAGGCGATTGTTCGACACCCATGCGGGTGGCCCCTCGATCTCGAATTCGGCGATGCGGTCGAGCAAAATATTAAGCCCAACTTTAAGTTCCAATCGCGCGAGAGCCGCGCCGAGGCAAATATGCGGGCCGAATCCGAAGCCGATATGACGGTTTGGACTGCGCGTGATATCGAACGTGAACGGATCGTCGAAGATGCGCTCGTCACGGTTCGCGGACATTTCCCATACCGTTAACTTGTCGCCACTTTTGAGATCCCGTCCGTGGAATTCGGCGTCGCGCGTCACTGTACGGCGTTTGTAGATCGACGGTGTTGTCCAACGCACAATTTCCTCGATGGCTGAGCGCATCAGTTTTGGCTCCCGGCGCAGCCGCGCCAATTGATCCGGATGCTCGATCAATGTGCGCAGGCCGGTCCCGAAGGAATTACGCGTCGTCTCCGCTCCGGCGGGAAACAACAGAATAAAGAAATTGACGAGCTCCTCGTCTGTCAGTTTCCGATCGCCTTCATCGGCCAATGTCGCGTGCACGATGGTCGAGATAATATCATTCGCGGGGTTACGGCGTTTCTCCGCAACGATGCCGCGCGCATAGACCTGAATTTTTTTGATGTATTCGATGGCGACGACATTTGGCGAGTCCGTCGCCAGGCCTTGTTCGATCAAGTCGCAGAGTTTGGTGCGATCGTCTTGCGGCACGCCAAGTATCATGCAGATCGCCTGGAGCGGTAATTCGCGGGCAAAGGCTTGGACGAAATCAAAGCCTTCGCCTTCCGGAAATGCATTAATCAAAGCGTTTGCGCGATTCTCCAGGTTCTCTTCCAACACTCCCAACGCCCGAGTGGTGAAGCCTTTATTGACCAATTGGCGCAACGTTCGGTGTTGGGGGTCGTCAGTATAATTCAGAACTTTCCCGGCGGCGCGCTCGTCTTTCAGCGTTGTACCACCACCAGTGCGCCCTCCTCCCGTATTGGAAGAAAACAGCTCCGGTGTCCGGAAGACTTCCATGATGTAATCATAGCGGCTGACGACCCAAAAGCCTTCGCCATCGGGGCTTTTGGGCGTCGCATCGTGCCAGTGGATAGGGTCATGCTCGCGGAGCCAATTGAACGTCTCGTGTGGAAACCCTGCCCCGAAGGCAGTGTTGTCCGAAAGGTCGACGTTTCGGCCCTGCATGACGTTCTCCCCGTTTCTATTTCTGCCGGTCCCAATCGAACAATGGTGTGTCTTTCTCCTTGAAGCGGCGCACGGCTTCACGGTGGAATTCTGTCTCTCGGACCAAGGATTGGCCCATGGCTTCCATTTCCAGCAGCGTCCGGAAGTCCTGATTGTAGGATTCATTCAGGATCGTCTTTGCCATACCGATGGCGGCGGTGGAGGCGTCGCAGAAACGGCGCGCGAAGGCGCGGGCTTCTTCCATCGCGGTGTCTTGCCCGACAATGGTATGGACGAGGCCGAGCTCCTTGGCTTCTTTGGCGTGAACCCGGCGACCGGTGAAGACCAATTCTTTTGCGACCTGCATGCCGACGAGACGGGGCAGCACGAAGAAGCCGCTCCAATCCGGGATCAGTCCGATTTTCGCGAAGGCTTGCGTGAAGAAGGCGCGCGGTGTCGCCAAGACGAAATCGCCTAGTAGCGCCAGATTGCAACCTGCCCCAGCAGCGGCACCATCAACCAGGCTGATGACCGGGAGTTCCAAATGTACAATATCGTAGATGCGGTTGTGGCCCGAGCGCATGCGGTTGCGCTGATCCATCGGCGTCATCTCCCGGTTGCCCATGCCTTTGACGTCGCCGCCGGCGCAAAATGCGCCGCCGGAGCCAGTCAGGATGACTGCTTTCACGTCGCCGCCGGCGCGATCTTTGATTTCCTCGAGCGCGGTGCTCATATCTTCGCGCATTTCCGTGCTGAGCGCGTTGCGGGCTTCTGGTCGATTGAGGGTGATCGTCGCGATTTCGTCGCTAACGTCGAATTTGATGTGGCGATAAGCCATGTTTTCTCCTAAATCCTTGGCGGCGAATGTTCCTTGAACAGAGATAGATCGTCAGGTGGTGGAAAACGAGGTCCCCGTCATGACTGTGAATTTCCAAATCCGATCTAATATTACTGGAAAGTATGTAGCTTGGTTTGGAGGAAATGATAATGACACGCGCAGTTATTCCCAGCGGCTCGGCGCTCGGCGCAGATATTAAAGGTATCGATTTCTCGAAACCGTTGAGCGACGACGATCGGGCCTTCGTGAAGCAGGCGTGGAACGATCATCTGGTCGTTCGTTTTCGCGACCAGGACCTGTCGGATGAGGATTTGGTCCGGCTGGCCGACGATTTCGGCGGTTCTCAGGTAGCGGGTTCGCGTCAGTACTACATTAATGCTGGATACGATATGAAATCGGGCCGGGTCTCGCATCTCCCGGGGATTACGATTATTTCTAATCTCGACAGAGATGGGAATCCTGAGAAGGAAAACTCGGGGACCGGCAGTAGTGAGTTGTACTGGCATACCGACAATTCCTATGTCGATAACCCACCGAAAGGCAGCATACTCTATGGCATTCAGGTGCCGATCAACGGCGGCGGTGACACGTCTTTCGTCAATCAGTACGAGACCTACGAAGCTTTGCCGATGGCCATGAAGGAACGGTTGCTCAATCTGCACATTCGCCACGACAACAGCCGCAATACAGCGGGTGGCGCTCGCCCGACGGCGAAGATTCCGACGACGCGCGAAGAAGTGGAGGGGCCCACCCATCCAATGGTCCGACGTCATCCGGATAGCGGGCGTAATGCGCTTTACCTGGGTCGGCGGTATGCCTCACCGTCGAGCTATATCGTGGAGTTGCCGCAAGATGAGAGCGAGGCCTTGCTCGACGAATTATGGGCGCATGCTAAACAGGCGAAGTTTGTTTGGACGCAAGTCTGGCAGCCGAGAGACGCGATCATGTGGGATAATCGTTGCACCATGCATACCCGCAGCAAAATCGATCACACTCAACCCCGCGAAATGCATCGTAGTCTGATCAAGGGCGAAGCCATTATTCCGGCGACGGCCCCTTAATCTGTTACCCCTTGGATCGGAAGCCATATGGTGACTGTCGTGCCCCGACCGGGCTCGCTGTCTGGAATGAGCTCGCCGCCGTGTAGCTCGACAATGGATTTGACGAGATACAGACCGAGGCCACTGCCCTCATTACCGCGATTGAATTGGTTTTCCTTCAAAAGTGTTGCGAAACCAATGTCGGGCTGCGGCGCGGTGCCGGAGCGCAGAGCGTTGATCATAAGTTCGGCCAGGTGAATACTCTTTTGTTCGGTTACCGTAATCGCCTGATCGCTCGCCTCATGACGCCAAATGATGGCGAGTAACACGGTCGCGATGATGAGGGCGGCCGCGCTCGCGATCGAAAATTGGCGCAACCAGCGAAATGGGCCGTCCTCATCTTTTAGGTTACATCAAAAAGACGCCCTTGCCGGTCGTCTGAGTGTCGAACAGCTTATAGGCTTCTTCCGCTTGATCGAGGGTAAATTCATGGGTGAACAGTGAATCCACATCAATCTTCCGGTCGGCGACGAATTCCGCGCAATCCGCTTGCCCGTTCTTACTGAACGTCCAGGAGCCAACGAGCGTGACTTGTCGGCGGAGTAGGTCGTTTGATACGTCAAGCGTGACATCGCCGCGTTCTCCGACAAAGCAGGCTGTGCCCCATGTTCTGACCGATTGCACGGCGGCTCGGCGCGCCTCTGGATTTGAACTACAATCTAAGGTCTTCTGTGCGCCCTCGCCATGAGTGAGTTCCCGGATGGCATCGACCACATCATTCGACATTGGGTCGATGACTTCGTCGGCGCCGAACTGCTTGGCGAGTTCGCGGCGATCCGCGCTAATGTCGAGTGCGATCACCCGAGCCCCCATGGCTTTCGCCAATTGCGTGGCGCTGAGTCCGACCGGACCTTGCCCGAATATTGCGATGGTTTCGTCACCGGCGAGGTCGACGCGTTTCAGCGCTCCATAGGCCGTTCCGGTGCCGCACGAGATGGCCGCGCCGGTCTTGAAGGAGAGGGCGTCTGGCAATTTTACGATCGTATGCGCCGGGGCTTTCATAAACTTGGCATGGGCGCCGTCGCCGACTCCGCCGTATACGATGGCGCCGTCGAGACACATTTGCGACCAACCGCTCGCGCAATGCTTACAGACGCCGCAGCCGCTATAGTGATGGTCCATAACCCGATCGCCGACCTTGGCCAAGGCTTCCGGCACGCCTGTGCCGACCGCCGCGATAACGCCGCAGGGCTCGTGGCCGGCAATGTTCAGTGTGTCTTTCTTGGGTCCGCGATATTGATGCAAATCGCTGCCGCACATACCCGATGCCTTAATTTCGATCACGACTTCGTCTGGGCCTGGTGTCGGGTCCGGGACATCCATCAATTCCAGTTTTCGCTCACCTAGAAATACAATCGCTTTCATTGCCAAGTTCTCCCGGTTAAAGACTTTGTGTAATAGGTTTCAGGCAGTTTCTTAACCATCTAGGGCTGGCACCGGCTGTGTCAGCACAGTTGCTGGCCTATATGTTTGAGACATGCGAAATGGAACCGATTGGGTTTCGGAAACTTGGGACGTTTTACAATGACAAGCAATGGCAGATTGCCGCTTTCGCGGTTTACGGTTCTAGATCTTACGGCGCATCGGGCGGGTCCGACTTGCGTGCGACAACTCGGCGACTGGGGTGCCAATGTTATCAAAATCGAAGCGCCCGACCGCATCAACAAAGATAAGGGCGGCATCATCGGTGCCAGGCATGGTTTCGATTTTCAGAATCTGCATCGCAACAAGCGCAGCCTGACGATCAATCTGAAAACCGAAGAAGGTAAGAAAATATTCTTCCAATTGGTCGAAAAGGTGGATGTCATCGTCGAGAATTACCGCTCGGCCGTGAAGCATCGCCTCGGTATCGACTACGAGCCCTGCGCCAAGGTCAATCCGCGCATTGTCTATGCCAGCATAGCTGGGTTCGGCCAGGATGGCCCCTACGGCAAACGGCCCGGCGTCGACCAGATCGCCCAAGGTCTGGGCGGCCTGATGAGTGTCACCGGCATGCCGGGGCAGGGTCCAGTCCGGGTCGGCATTCCGATTTGTGATCTAACGGCGGGCATGTTCTTGGCGCAAGCGACGCTGATAGCGTTGCTGGATCGCGAGGTGACGGGCGAAGGGCAGTGGGTCCACACATCGTTGCTCGAATCGATGATCCAGATGATGGATTTCCAAGCATCGCGCTATTTAGTAGATGGCGACGTGCCGAAACAGGCAGGCAACAATCATCCGACCAGCATTCCGACTGGCGTTTTCGAGACCGCTGACGGACACATTAATATAGCTGCGTCGGGACAGGTTCTGTTCGAGCGGTTTTGCGGTGCGGTCGGTCTGGAGCGTCTAGTCGACGATCCGAATTTTGCCAAGGCTGGCGGGCGTTCGGATAACCGAGATGCATTGAACAAAATCATCAACGAGCGGATCAGCCAGGAGCCGAGTCAGCATTGGGTCGATTTGTTGAACGAGGTCGGCGTGCCGTGCGGGCCGATTTATTCGGTCGATCAGGTATTCGCGGATCCGCAGGTTGAGCACCTGAAAATGGCGAAGACCCAACATCATCCAGAA
Source organism: uncultured Rickettsiales bacterium (assembly GCA_913046825.1). The sequence goes on from CAJWTF010000149.1 coordinate 7,270, forward strand.
CTTGGCGATATAAAACTCGTGGGGCAGGCGATCAATCTGACCAAAACGCCTGAGCCCGAGGAATTCCGATTGCCGGTTCCGGAACTTGGCGAACACACGGATTCGATCCTGGCCGATCTTGGCTATGGCGAAGATCAAATTTCAGATATGAAGTCGCGCGATATCGTCTGAAGACGCGGCACGACACTTTAGATAAGGAAGCGATATGCAACTCAATACCGAAAAGATGATTGGCGAAAAAGAAGGCGGCGTCGGCTGGATGACCTTCAACAATCCAGCACGGCGCAACGCCATGGCGCTGGAAATGTGGTCGGCAGTGGAAGCGATCCTTGATGAATTCGAATCCGACGATGCCATCAAGGTTATCGTTATGAAGGGTGCAGGCGATAAGGCTTTTGTCTCTGGCGCCGATATTTCCGAATTTTCGGAACGCCGCAACAACGCCGAAGCGGCCGCCGAATATGCCCGTATCTCCGAAGGAGCTCGGGCCCGGCTATTGGCGGTGAAGAAGCCGTTGATCGCGATGATCCAAGGCTATTGCCTGGGTGGTGGCATGGCGGTCGCGATGGCCGCGGATATGCGTTTCGCCAGCGACGACTCGCAATTCGGTATCCCGGCAGCGCGCCTTAGCATCGCCTACGGCTTTGATGGATTGCACAAACTGGTGCATTTGGTTGGCCCGGCATTGGCCAGCGAAATCATGTTCACCGCGCGCCGTGTAGAGCCCGAGGAAGCACAGCGCATCGGTTTGATCAATCGCGCCGTACCGCTCGACGATCTCGAATCGACCGTGCGTGAGGTTGCGAATGCGATTTGCCGCAATGCGCCGCTTTCGATCAACGCATCGAAATACACCATCGGCCAAATACTAACCGATAAGGAAGACCGGGATTACGACGAGATCAAACGCTTGTCGAAGATGTGTTTCGACAGCAATGACTACAAGGAAGGCCGTGAGGCGTTCATGGAAAAACGCTCGCCGGTCTTTTCCGGGAGCTAAACGTCGGAAATTGGGGCTCTGCCATGTTCCGGCTAAATCACAAAGCGACCGCACTCATCAACAGTCTTATCGAGAAGGCTGTCTATTGGATGGAATTGCAACGCAATGCATTCCGTCCGAGTGCCTTTGATCTGCCGCAGACGGAATGCAATTTCATGGCCCCATTTCCAAGGAAGAGACATTGGCGGAAGTTCGTTTCCGTCATGTCCCACTAAATCGACAATCCGGATTTTCTGGGATTCGTGCAAGATAGTTTAGCGGCGAAGAAACCGCTCGATTTTTCGCAAATGGCAGGGATTACCTTCGTCGATACCGTTATCTTGTCGGACGCCTAATTCGAGGACACCGATTTGGTCTTCTTGCTGTTCCACGATGTGTTCATGTGGTGCAAAATCGCCTGCTGGGCGTTGAAGGGTTCATGCGCCGTTATATTAAGGGCTGGGCATCAAACGGTATGGATTATTTCGCAACGCGTTGGAACGAGACGCCTATGAATTGGAACGTCAATTCCAATCTCAGCCGCAGCGTCCGTTCTTTGTCGAGGACGCGGTCGCGTTG
>CAJWTF010000150.1 GCA_913046825.1 uncultured Rickettsiales bacterium
ACCGCCAAAGCCATGCAAACCATCTTCGACGACGAACATGATCATTATATGGAGCAGGCAAAGGAAGCTATAAGCCACATCAAATCGCCGGAGGATCTGGAACGCATGAAAGATGCGGTTGCGAAAATCAGCGAGCAACGTGTCTGGATGCGCGCCGAAATGTTCCGCGACGCGATGAACCGGGAAGAGGTTGAGACGTTTATCTCGGAGAACCGGCGGTAGACCGCTAATTATGTCATTCCTGCACAGGCGGGAATCCAATCGGCATCCGAAATTCTAGGTTTCCGCCTACGTGGGCATGACGCATGAAAGTGAAACAAGAATGACCCAAAAAACCTGGCTGGAAGTGGCACTAAATGGTGGCGGCGGAGAAGCTCATCAGCATTTGATGCCGATCTCGCCGGACGACCTCATCGCCGAAGGCATCGCCTGCGTGGAAGCCGGCGCATCCATCGTGCATTTTCATTCCTATGACCCCGAAACCGGCAAACAAAGCGACGAGACCGAGCTCTATGCCAAAGTCATCGAGGGTATCCGGGCAAAAGTCGACGCCATCGTTTACGGTACACTGCCGATGGTTGGATCCAAGGAAGCACCGACGGTGGAACATGTGAAGGAGCGCCACGCCGCTGTCGAGGGATTGGTTGAACGCGGTCTTCTCGACTGGTTGTCGGTCGTCGACCCTGGCTCTGTCAACTTCTCGCCCTTTACCGAAATCGCGCACGATCGAGACGGTTTCGTTTATTTGAACCCATTGAGCCATGTTCGCTACGGCTTGGGCCTTTGCGAGCGCTTCGGTCTACATCCAAGCTACGCGATTTACGAGCCCGGATTCGCGCGCCTTGGTGCCGCGATGGCGGAGCGGTTCCCAATCCTGCCGACACCGATCTATCGGCTGATGTTTTCGGAAGGTTACACTTTCAGCTTTCCACCGAAGCAATACGGCCTCGACGCCTATCTGGCATTGATGGATGACGTAGCACCGGATGCTCCCTGGATGGTCTCAGGATTGATGGTTGACATTAGCCCGTTGATCGAACCCGCGGTCGAGCGCGGCGGCCATGTCAGGGTTGGCCTCGAAGACGCGCCGAAGCTTTCGGAACGCGGCAATCTCTGGTGGGTCGAGGATGCGGTCAAACGCATTCGAGCTGCCGGAAGCGAACCCGCGACAGAGGCAGAGGTCAGAGCATCCTTGAAGGAGAATTCCAATGGTTGAGCGGTTCGCTATCGGCCAAGGCGTCTCGCGCCTCGAGGACCCTCGCCTGCTCAAGGGCGGTGGGCGCTATATGGACGATCTTCAAATACCGGAACTGACGCATGGGTATATCCTGCGCTCCCCCCACGCCCATGCGCGTATCGTCTCTATCGATACCGAAGCGGCAGCGAAAATGCCCGGCGTTCTCGCCGTGCTGACAGGCGCGGATTGGCTGGCCGACGGATTAGGACCTGTCGCCTGCGAAATGCCACTGAAACGCCCCGACGGCGGGCCCTTCTATAGCCCGCCCAACTATCCCTTGGTCGCGGATAAAGCACGGATGGTGGGTGACTATATCGCCCTCGTCGTTGCCGAGACCTTGGCGCAGGCGAAGGATGCCGCCGAAGCCATTGATGTCGACTATGAAACGCTGCCGGTGGTCGCCGTCGCCACCGAGGCCCTGCGCGATGGCGCACCCGTCATCTGGGACGACAATCCGGACAACATTTGTTACTACCATGAACAAGGCGACAAACCCGCCATCGAGGCCGCCTTCGCGGCCGCCGCGCATGTCGTGCGCCAAGACCTATGGATCAACCGGGTCTCCGCCAATTCCATGGAGCCGCGCGGCGCACTTGGTGTCTATAACGCCTTCGAGGACCGCTACACGCTTTATTCCGGCCTGCAGACGCCACACCGCAACCGAGCCGATATCGCCGACAATATCCTCCATATTCCCGAGACCAAAATGCGGGTAGTCGCGAACGATGTTGGTGGCAGCTTCGGGATGAAGGGCGGCACGTACCGCGAGCAACCACTGGTCCTTTGGGCGGCGAAGAAAGTCGTGCGGCCCGTCAAATGGCTTTCCGATCGCTCTGAAGCCCTACTCACCGACAACCACGCCCGCGACAATCAAACGGCAGCGGAGTTAGCGCTCGACGCAGACGGCAAGATTCTGAGCTTGCGGGTTAAAACCGTCGTAAACGTGGGCGGCCAGCTCTCCTCGCGCGGCCCGCATTCCGGAATAGCCAATCTCGGCACTTTGAGCGGCACCTACGTCCTCCCATCAATTTACGTGCAGGTCACGGGTGCTTTCACAAATAGCGGCTCGACCTCTGCCTATCGTGGTGCGGGTCGGCCCGAGGCAGCTTACGTTATCGAGCGTATGCTCGACATCGCGGCAGACGAAATGAAAATCGATCCGGCGGAGATCAGACGCCGCAACACGATCCCACGGATCGGTGAGCCCTACGACACTGGTTTCATCTTCACCTATGACAGCGGCGATTTCGGTAAGAACATGGAAATCGCATTGGAGATGGCCGACTATAACGGGTTCGAGGCGCGGCGTGCGGAAGCCAAGACGCGGGGTAAGCTGCGCGGCATCGGCATTTCCAACACCATCGAGCAAGCGGCCGGTAAGGGATACGAATCCGCGCAAATCCGCTTCAGCCCAACAGGTGCGGTGACCCTTCTCCTCGGCACGATATCGCACGGCCAGGGACACGAGACAGTGTTCACACAAGTGCTCTGCGATCAGCTTGGTATCGATCCCGCCAAAATCCGCGTCGTCGAAGGTGATACGGATCAGGTGACGACAGGGACCGGCACGTTCGGCTCCCGCTCAGCGGCGCTCGCGGGCTCCGCGATCAAGCTCGCGGCCGATAAAGTGATCGACAAGGCAAAGACCATCGCAGCGCACATCCTGGAAGCATCCGCCGATGACATAGAGTTCGCCGACGGTGCCTTCCGTATCACCGGGACGGACCGCGAGACACACCTCGACGACATTGCCGCCCTCGCCTATAACGCCGACCGCCTACCGCAGGAGATCGAGCCCGGCCTCGACGAGACCGCTATCTTTAATCCGGCTGCCCCGAACTTTCCAAACGGCTGCCACGTGGTCGAAGCCGAGATCGATCGGGATAGCGGTAAGGTAGCACTGATAAAATACTCCATCGTCGACGATGTCGGCATGACCCTAAATCCGCCTCTCCTAAAGGGCCAAATCCACGGCGGCATCGCGATGGGCATGGGCCAAGCGCTGATGGAGGACGTGAATTACGATCCGAAATCCGGCCAATTGCGGAGCGGTTCCTTCATGGATTACTGCATGCCCCGCGCCGATGACTTCTGTCACATGGAAGTGCTCAGCAACAACATACCGACCCCATCTAATCCGCTTGGCGTAAAGGGTGCAGGTGAAGCGGGCACCGTCGGCTCCATCCCCGCCGTCGTCAATGCGGTGGTAGATGCGCTCTCCCCGCTCGGCATCAAGCACGTCGACATGCCGCTGACATCGGAGCGAGTTTGGCGCGCAATACGAGATGTAAGAGACAGCGACTGAGTGTCTGAAATTCCCTCCGAAATTCTTAATCCACCTTTTCGGTTTTGAGCGCCGTGCTATCGTTGTTCCCAGGACACAAACGATAGGTGATAAAATCATGAGCCAAGCTCCGGACTTTTCCACGGCGCACACCGACATCACCCGGCAACTCGCCTCCTATTCCAGCAGTCTCACGCTCGACCAAATTTCTGAGAAAGCCCGGATCGTTGGCAAACACGCTCTGCTCGACTGGCTCGGCGTCACACTCGCGGGTGCGCAGGAACCGTTGGTCAGCATCTTGCGCGACCAAGCGCAGGCGGAAGGGTTGGGTACGCAATCCACCTTATTGAGCCTCGGTACAAAAGGCAGCCCAAGTCAGGCGGCGCTCATCAACGGGACGGCGGGACATGCGCTCGATTATGACGACGTGCATCCATCCGTCGGCGGACATCCGTCGGTACCGGTGGCCCCGGCAGCGCTCGCCTTGGCGGAGCGCGACGGCAAAAGCGGCGCGGAACTGCTGGCCGCCTTCATCGCCGGAGTGGAGATCGAGGCGCGCGTTGGGGCACTGATCAGCGACGCGCGCGATAACGGCTGGCATCAAACTTCCACCGTTGGCGTTTTTGGCGGTGCGGCGGCAGCGGCCTCGTTACTCGGCGTGGATGCGGAGACGACGACCCACGCCTTCGGCATCGCCGGAACACAAGCGGCCGGGGTCATGGCGTCCTTCGGCACGATGTGCAAACCGCTTCACGCCGGTATGGCGGCGGAAAGTGGCCTGCGTGCGGCCGAATGGGCCGCGCGTGGCTTCACCGGCGCGAGCGACATGATCGAGCATCCGCGAGGCTTCGCCGCCACCCATGGTATCGCCTTCAATGCCGACGCCGCACTCCAGGGAATGGGAGAGATGTTCTTTACGGAGACCATCCTCTTCAAACATCATGCCGCCTGTTATGGCACCCACTCCGCCATCGAATGCGCGCGGTTGATCCGCGACAATCCCGCGTTCGATCTCGAGAAGGTCGAGAAAGTAGAGATCAGGGTCCATACACGCATTACCAAGATGTGCGACATTCCTGCCCCTACCGACGGTCTCGGCATCAAGTTTAGCCTACGCATGACCATGGCCTTGGCGCTTATGGATGAGCCGACCAGCGCCTTGCACGTCTATAGTGAGGAGTTCGCGGCACGACCCGATCTTGTCGCTCTGCGCGACAAGGTCGCCTCCGTCATTGACGACAGTTTCGGATATCGCGGTGCCGGCGTTACCGTGCATCTCTCGGACGGCACCGCTATTCATGAGAATTTTGATGTCGCGGTACCAGAAAGTGATCTCAATCTCCAAGAGGCTAAGCTCGTGGAGAAGTTTAAATCTTTGGCAATTCCGGTAATAGGCTCGGATAGCGCGGATGTAGCGGCGGAATTTACCCTCTCTCTCGAGGACCAAAGCGACATAAACGCACTCATACTGGAGCTCAGCCGTTCGCGGTAATGCACATCCGATGAAACCGGTTTTTATTCTATTCCGTTGGGGGAATTTGCTTATTCATTAGCTTATCCTGGGCTCTTGTTCGCGTCGGCGCTTTCGAATCGCTCTATCGCTTATCCAGAGAGTACAAACACTGGGAACTTGAGGGGATTATTATCGCGGTATTTTCCGCTATCATCGTTGTCCCTGTGTCCCTTAGTATATTTACCAGCAGGAATTTACGTAATCTTAGAAGCGAAATTATCCTCAGAGGACGTCTCCAGCAGGAAGCGATAGCGATACGTCACTTACAAACCTTAGGAACGCTTGCTGGAGGATTGGCGCATTCCGCGAATAACTATTTTCAGCCGATTATTACACTTACCCGACTGTCGCGAGATGAAGTTGCTGAGGATTCGGAAGTTCAATAATATTTGGACCGAATTTTAAGTTCAGCTCATAACGCAGCAGAACTCTTTCAGAACGTTCTTGCATTTAGTCATCCCAACACCGACACGTAATCCATCCGGATATCGAGCAGAGCTTCCGGCAAATCAAGCCCTTACTCGACTTGTCGTTGGCCCGCAATGTCGACCATTAGTTTAAATTTGACGCGACCGGTCCCGTGCCGCTCGATTCAACGAGTTTCACCGACGCAATGCTCGCCAAGTAATACTCGACGGCAACGGTCTGATCACAATCACAACTTTTAAATCTGAAGAAAACGACTTGGGGCTTCGTGCAGAAGACAACTGGAAAGGCATGACAGCTGACGAGATCAGCCGCGCGTTCGACCCGTTCTTCACAACAAAGGGAGTAAATGAAGGAACTGGACTAGGGCTTTCAATCGTACGATTTCTTATTGGACGCGCTGGCGGATCGATTGCAATTCACAGTAGAAAAGCGCAAGGCACAAGAGTAGAAATTGCGTTTGCAAATAATTCTTGCGTATAACGCATCTCGCCAATAGGACGTAAAACGTGACCAAAGTTCTGCTAGCTGAAGATAATGAAGCCGTAAGATCCGCTCTAGCATTCACACTAAAGAAAGCCGACTTCAACGTTTCCGAAGCCAAGAACGGCAACGAGGTGATAGACAACGATGACTTGGATGATATCGATGTGGTTGTCACCGATATCCTCATGCAGGAAAAAGGCGGCATCGAACTCCTTATGGAACTGCGCGAACGCGCACCGGACCTGCCCGTCATCGCCATTTCAGGCCGCGTCCGAATTTCGAGCTTGAATTATCTGGAGACCGCATCCGCGATGGGAGCGGTGGCCGTCTTCAACAAACCGTTCAACGAAAAATTGCTGATCGAGAAAATAGAGTCTTGAGCCTCAGCATAACGCACAAGCATTTCACGCCTACAACTTCGCGGTATCTTCTTTGGCATCCGAGTAGAGTATCTCATGGATTGCTTGGGCCGCACGCGCGTGGAAGGCCACGGCCTCTTCGTCGAAATCGTGGGTCGGGATCGGCGTCACGGTAAAGTTCCTAAACGTATCCTCACCCCGCACGAGCGCCGCACTGTCCCAATCACCAACGATCTGCCCTGTGTCAGTCGGCATGAAATGCATTGAGACGCCGATACGCCGGTCATCCGTGATATTTGCCCCGGAGGCATGGGCAAGCCGGTAGTTGTGGATCGACATCTCGCCAACGTCGAGCGGCATACTGACGGCCGCTTCATCGTTGACACCGTCGGTGATTTCCTGTCCGCGCGTCAACAAATTGTCCTGATGATATCGATCGTCATGAGGTAACACGTCGCCGATATGGGTTCTGGGCATCACGCGCATGCACCCCGCATCGAGCGACGCGGGTGACAGGGCGAGCCAGGCGGTGACGACCTTTTCACTGGAGAGTCCCCAATATTTTGTATCTTGATGCCAGGAGACAAAACTCGAACTATGGGCCTCCTTAATCCAAAACAGCGTATTCCAGCAAAGAATGTTTGGACCGATCAATTGCTCGATCGGGTCGAGGACGCGCGGGTCGCGGATCAAATCGTCGAGCCATTTGAAAAGGAGGTGCGCCTTACTGCGTTGCGGCGGGTCGAGCTTACCGCCCTGATCTGCCTCAACCGCCTCTAGTTTAGTCCGCAAACTACGTGCTTCCGTCTCGGGTAAAACCCGAACCGGCGTCACAAACCCTTCGTGTTGGTATTGACCGATCTGCTGCTGACTTAACGTTACCGACATGACGCAATCTCCTTCGGCGGTTGGCACCGATACTCCAACTTAGCAAAATCAGCGGTGCCTGCAACGATGCAAGAGATAGAAAAGGATCGAGTACATGATCTCGCTTAAGGATTTCGGAAGCTTCCACATTGGTGGTCGCCGGGTAGAAATTTCAGGGCAACTGACGAAAAATCTGAACTTCACACGCGGCACATCCTACAATGCTTACCCGAATGGAAGCTAACTAATCGAACAAGCTTATGTTCAGTACTACATTCCCGAAGTGCAAAAACACGAACTGCCTGTCCTGCTCGTCCATGGAGGCGGGATGACCGGGTCTAATTGGGAGACTACACCCGACGGCCGCCCCGGATGGATTCAGCGTTTTCTCGAGGCGGGTTTCGCCACATATGTGATCGATAATGTGGAGCGCGGCCGATCCGGTTGGTGCGCCTTGCCGGATCAATGGGAAGGCAGCGCCGTTATCCGATCGCAAGAACAAGCGTGGACCCTCTTCCGTTTTGGACACGCAGAAGATTTCGCGACCAGAACACCCTTCCTCGGCATGCAATTTCCAATCGATGCGCAAGACGCCTTCGCGCGGCAATTCGTTCCCCGCTGGACCACGACGACCGATGTAATGAAAGCAGGATTCCTAGCGGCATTGGAGCGGATTGGCCCATGCGTTGTCGTCTGCCACAGTCAGGGAGGTGAACTGACACTCGATACCGTCGCGCGACGCCCAGATTTGGTTTGCTATGCGGTCGCTCTGGAGCCGTCCGGATTTCCTTCCATCGAAACTGCCCAGCGGCCCGTGGATCAGCACTGGCTATTCGTGATGGGCGACAACATCGAGGGACATCCTTTTTGGGTGCCCCTGATGGCGCAAACGACGGCGGTGGATGACGCTCTCAGGAACGCTGGCTCAGATTCTTCGCTTCTTGATTTGCCGCAATCTGGAGTCGATGGGAATAGTCACATGATCATGATGGATCGGAACTCGGACACTGTTTTCAACCTCGTTCATGATTGGTTGGAACAGCGCCTTTAAAAATTCGAGTACCTTATTCACGCAAGCAAACGGTCAACAGCGCTCAGCATTTCTGTATGGTCGAACGGCTTAATATAGGCATCATCGGCTCCAGTTTTCTCCCCCGACCAGGTATTGATTGCGCCTGTCATCTGCCCGGCACCTGAAATGGCAATGATTGGTAATTCGGAATTGCGCTTCTTCAGCACCAGGATCAAATCTAGCCCCTCCACTTTGGGCATTTGTAAATCGGTAATGATCAGGTCTGTGCTCTCCGAGGTGGCTTCAATCCCTTTTTCACCATCCTCTGCTTCGTTAACGGCATGACCGTTCTCCTACAACAGGGCGCGCAGCAACAACCGCTTGTCCTCATCGTCATCGACGACCAAAATATTCACAATTTCCCATACCCTCT
>CAJWTF010000151.1 GCA_913046825.1 uncultured Rickettsiales bacterium
TGATGCGCCACCCGCAGGTGCTGATTTTCGCCGACGACATTTATGAGCACATCACCTATGACGATTTCGAGTTCGCGACACTTGCGCAGGTGGAGCCCGGTCTCTACGACCGCACCTTGACCATGAACGGCGTCTCCAAGGCCTATTGTATGACCGGTTGGCGCATCGGCTACGGTGCGGGCCCGAAGGAACTGATCCAGGCGATGAACGTCATTCAGTCGCAAAGCGTCTCCGGCGCCGCATCGATTAGTCAGTGGGCCTCGGTTGCCGCACTCGACGGCGATACCAGCTTCATCGCTGAGCACAACAAGGTCTTCAAGGACCGCCGCGATATCGTCGTCGGCATGTTGAACCAGGCGAGTGGCATCGACTGCGCGATCCCGGAGGGTGCCTTCTATGTCTATCCGTCCTGCGCCGGGTTGATCGGCAAGACGACCGAGGCCGGCAAAGTGTTGGGATCGGACGAAGATTTCGCCGCTGCTCTACTGGAGCAAGAAGGCGTCGCCGTTGTCTTCGGCGCGGCCTTTGGCCTCTCCCCTCATTTCAGGATCTCGTATGCGTATGCGACCGAAGATCTGGAAGAAGCCTGCCGCCGCATCCAGCGGTTTTGCGGTTCGCTGAAGTAAAGGTGAGGGGACTGCGATCTACCGCGCGTAGTCCTCCATCCCCGCACGCTCCAACTGGCGCAACAGCATCGGCCATTCCTTACCGGCTTCAATGAAGCCGCCGGGGCCGTACATGCTGAGACCCATGTCGATGGATTTCTGTTGGGTCGCGGCCGAGATATCTTGCAGCTCCGCACCACCACTCATCGCGTCGATTTGGTGGCGGCACGCGGTTTCGATCCGGTAGATAAAGACGAAGGCCTCGCCAACCGTCTTGCCAACGGACAACAAGCCGTGATTGCGCAGGATCAGGATGGATTTGCCTTCCATATCCTTCACGATCCGCGGCTGTTCGCCTGCGTCTACCGCCGGGCCTTCGAAATCGTGGTAGCCGAGCCAGCCCATGATCGTCAGCGCCTTTTGGCTGTTCGGCAGCAAGCCGTGCTTCTGCATCGAGACGGCGGTACCGTAACGGCTGTGAGTGTGAAGTACGCAGTGCCGGTCATCGCCCGACATATGAATCGCGCCGTGAATGATGAAGCCCGCTGGGTTCATCGGATAATCGCTGGCACCCAAAAGGTTCCCCTCGCCATCGACCTTGATCAGAGACGAAGCGGTGATCTCCTCAAAGAACATGCCGAAGGGGTTGAGCAGGAAGTGGTCTTTGGTGCCGGGCACTCGCAGCGAGAGGTGCGTGTTGTTGAGGTCAGTCCAGCCATAGAGTGCACAGAGGCGATAAGCGGCCGCCAACTCGCAACGGGCCTGCCATTCCTCGGGACCGATATCAGACGGACGCCCGTCCTGAGGAAATTCAATGATCGTGGCTTCGGACATGATTAAAACTCCTATTCATTCGAAACTTAAATATATCGAATTTGTGCTGCAAAAAGGCCCGACTGGCGAAGCTTTGTTCGACTAACCCCTCCCCGTCCCGCCGTCCCGCCCTAATTCAAAAACGGCATTTTCACGAACGCGACGAAGGAGCCGTGCCGATGGCCAACTATCAGAAACCGATCCCGCAAGCATCGCCTGAGACCGAGCATTATTGGGCCGGATGTAAAGAGGGCAAGCTGCTGCTGCAGCGCTGCAAGGATACCGGCAAGGCGTATTTTCCGCCGCGCCCGTTCAGCCCGTACACGGGCTCGCGCGAGGTCGAGGTCTTCGAGGCCTCGGGCAAGGCGACCCTGTTCAGCTATGTCATCAACCATCGCCCGCCGAAAGGGTTCGAAGACGAGGCGCCTTATGCCATCGCCGTCGTCGAGCTTGAGGAAGGTCCGCGCATGATGACCAACATCACCGAATGCGAACAAACACCCGAAGCGCTGGAACTCGATATGGCGCTTGAGGTGGTTTTCGAAGACATATCGGACGAGATTTCGCTGCCGAAATTCCGGCCGGCGAAAGGTTGAGGGGAGTATAGACAATGAAACCAGGTTCAATCGCCGTTGTCGGCGCCTGTGAGACCACAGAGCTCGGCAAGATCCCCAATATGTCCAACATTCAGCTGCATGCGGATGCGGCCCTCAACGCCATGGCGGAGACCGGCCTGAAGCCGAGCGATATCGACGGCATCGCCTGCTGCCGAGAAGAGCCAACGGAGATGGCGCATTATCTCGGTATCACGCCGAAATGGGTCGACGGCACTGCGGTCGGCGGCACCTCCTTCCTAATCCATCTGCGTCATGCCTGCGCGGCGATTAATGAAGGGCTCTGCGAGACCGTCCTGATCACCCATGGTGAGTCGGGCCGCTCCAACATCGTGAAGTCGCGCCCGGCCGTCCATCCCGGCAGTCTTAACGGTCAGTTCGAGCTGCCCTACGGGGTTGCCGGGCCGCCCACGATGTTCACCCTGCCGGTACTCCGCTATTGCAAGGAGTACAACGTGCCGATCGAGAAGGTCGCCAATGTCGCGGCGATCCAGCGCGAATGGGCGGGCAAGAACCCGCGCGCGATGTTTCAGGACCCGATCACCGTCGACGACGTTATGAACGCGCGGATGATCGCCTGGCCCTTCACGCTGCTGATGTGTTGCCTCGTCACTGACGGCGGCGGCGCGTTGATCGTCACCAAGTCGGAGCGGGCAAAAGATTTCCCAACTAAGCCGGTTTATGTCCTGGGCACCGGCGAGAGCGTCGAGTCGCGGATGGTCAGCCAGCTTGAAAGCTACACCAGCTCGCGGGCGTTCCGGGTTTCCTCGCAACAGGCGTTTGCGGAATCGGGTATCAAACATTCCGATGTCGACCACCTGATGGTCTATGATGCCTTCGCGCATTTACCGATCTGGGGCCTTGAAGATTTGGGCTTCTGCGAGCGCGGCGAAGGACCGGACTTCATCTGGGAGCGCAACACCGCACCCGGCGGCAAACTACCGATGAATACGTCCGGCGGCGGCTTGTCGTATACCCATACTGGCATGTACGGTATGTTTGCCTTACAGGAAAGCATCCGCCAAATGCGCGGTACCGCACCCGCACAGGTCGACAACGTGCAAATCGGCGTGTGCCAAGGTGTGGGCGGCATGTTCGCGGCGGCGGGCACCATCGTCTTCACTAACCAAGAAGTCTAAAAAGGTTATAAGGGAGATGCGCGATGCGCGTCGCGGTCTCCCATATATCTTCGGCAAGAATGGCGTCGTCTACGGCGTGTCCCGCCGGTTCACGCTAATTTTGCTGCCTCGCACAGCACCGGACGACGTTAATAAGTTATGTCGTATTCTTCGAGAGCAACCTGGCGAAAGCGCCGGTTGAACCAGATGGTATGGCGGGATAGTGTCTTCAAGAATACTCATTTCCGGGGATCAAGCCTATGTTCGAGGCCGCGAATTCAAATTTCAGTAACACTAAGATCAACATCCCCGAGGCGTTCATCGATGAATTGAGAGCCCTTCTGGGAGATCGGATATCCACGGCTGCTTCTGTGTGCGAGCAGCACGGCAACGCGGAGGATTATTTCGCTATAGCGCCGCCGGATGCTGTCTGTTTCGCCAATTCGACGGAAGAAATTTCGGAGATCGTCAAACTTTGTGCGCGCGACGGCATTCCGGTTATTCCCTTTGGCACCGGCACCTCGCTGGAAGGACACGTCCAGGCACTGCGGGGCGGCGTCACGATCGACCTCACCAACATGAACGACGTATTGGAAGTCAACGCAGAGGATTTGGACTGCCGCGTGCAAGCCGGTGTCACCCGCAAGCAATTGAACGAATATCTACGCGATACGGGCCTGTTCTTTCCAATTGATCCTGGTGCCGACGCATCCATCGGCGGCATGTCAGCGACCCGCGCCAGCGGCACCAACGCGGTGCGCTACGGCACCATGCGGGAGAATGTCCTCGGTCTTACCATCGTGTTGCCGGACGGGCGGATCACGAAAACTGGCGGTCGGGCCAAAAAATCGTCGGCGGGCTACGACCTCACCCGCCTCATGGTGGGCTCGGAAGGAACGCTCGGCGTTATTACCGAAATACAGGTCAAGCTATACGGTATCCCGGAAGCGATTACTTCTGCCGTTTGCCAGTACCCATCATTGGAAGACGCAATCAACACGGTCATCTTGACCATTCAATCGGGAATTCCGGTAGCTAGGATCGAACTGCTGGATGAGAAGCAGATGGCCGCCTGCATCGCCTATTCAGACCTGACAGGTTACGAGAACAAACCAACATTATTCTTCGAGTTTCACGGCACGACCGCCTCCGCACAGGAACAAGCGGAGATGGTCGGTGGAATCTCCGACGATTTCGATGGCAGCGCCTTCGCCTGGTCCTCGACCACCGAGGAGCGCACCAAGCTATGGCAGGCCCGGCATGACGCCTATTACGCCGCTTTAGCCCTGGAGCCCGGCAAGAAGGGCATCGCCACAGATGCCTGCGTGCCGATTTCCAGATTGGCGGAATGCCTCTTAGAGACGCGCAAGGATATCGATGAGAGTGGTTTTATCGCGCCCATCGTCGGCCATGTCGGAGACGGTAATTTTCATCTCGTCATCTTGATCGACCCGGACAACGAAGACGAGATGCACCGCGCGCACAAACTGAACGACCGTCTGGTCCACCGCACCATCGCGATGGGCGGCACCTGCACCGGCGAGCACGGCGTCGGCAGCGGCAAGATGGATTTCCTTATTGCGGAGCATGGTGGCGACGCGATCAGCGTCATGCGCTCGATAAAGTTAGCGATCGACCCACAAAACATCATGAATCCGGGCAAGATCATCCGCGTCTAACCGGCACACCATTATTTGACCGCGGATCGAATTGATATGACGGGCGAGACGCCCTAGCGTGTGCCCGCACCCGCAGCGGGGAAGATTGAATTGCACAAGCTGTTATACGCCATCGGCGGCCTCATCATTTTGATCGTCGTCGGATTATTAGTCGGCCCCAGTTTTTTCGATTGGAATGCCTACAAACCGCAAATTGCCGCGGCGGTGAAGGATGCCTTGGGTCGCGAACTGCGCGTCGCCGGGGATATCAAACTCTCCATACTTCCAAGCCCCGCACTCAGCGTACAACGCGTGAGCCTCGAGAACATTAAGGGCGCCGACAATCAGGAGATGGTCGCGTTCGACGAGGTCGAAGTAAACGTTGATATTAGCGCTCTGCTGCAGGGGAAAATAGCGGTTAAGAGTGTCCGTCTCGTGCGTCCCGTGATCGCGCTCGAAATCACCAAGGACGGCGACGCGAGCTGGAACATCAAATTGCCTGAAGCGAAGAAGCAGGCCGGTAGCACTCCCACATCTGAAACCGCACCGAGCACCTCCGGAGATCTCGCGGTCGACGTATCCCTAGATAGTTTGAAGATTGAAAATGCGACGATAACCTATATCGACGCTCGTTCCGGCCTATCGGAGCGTATTGAGAACCTGACGACCGAAATCGCCGCAGATTCCCTGTCCGGCCCCTTTCGGGCGGAAGGCGAGGCAACGGTAAAACAAATTCCGATCACCTTCACTTTGGCCGTCGGACACATGACACCGAATCGACCGCTACCGTTGACCTTGCAGCTCCGGCACAAAGGTTCAGAGGCCGACGTTCGTTTCACGGGCAATCTCAGCGCTCTCACCCCGGATGCAATGCTTTCAGGCAAAGTCGAAGTCTCGGCGCCAAATATATCCTCGGTCGCGCAGAACGTCGCCAATGCGAGTCTACCGGCCGTTTTATCAAAGGCGTTGAGCGTGAAGGCGGATGTGAGCGCATCGGCGACGGAATTCGGTATCAACAAACTTTCCTTGCGGGTCGGCGACATGGCCTTCGCGGGCGCCGTTCACGGGTTCCTGAAACCGAGCATGGAGGTCGATGTTGTTCTAAGTTCGAGTAAACTCAATCTCGACCAATTGACGGCACCACCGGCCGCCGCCGCCAAAACGGCGACAGTGAGCAGCTCGGACGCAGTTGAAACAAAAATTACGCAACTGCTGCAAAAGCCCAGCACCCCGTTTGATTTACCGAAGGATATCTCGGTTACTTTCGACTTGAGCGTGGAAACCGCCAGCTACAAGAGTGGCATCATTCGCAACGCGGCTTTGAGAGGCGCATTACGGAATGGCGCGGTAACTCTGGAACGTTTGGCCGTCACGCTTCCCGGGAGCTCCGATATTTCCATAACGGGAGCTGTCACACCAACGAACGGGCTGGCCCGATTCGAAGGAGATATCGCCGCAACATCCGACAATGTGCGCGGATTGGCGCAATGGCTGGGTGTTGATCCTGCGACTTTGCCCGCGGATCGCCTGAGGAACTTCACGTATACAAGCAAACTTCAGGCTACACCGAAGGCCGCCGAGATAACCGACATCGCCATTCAATTGGATGCGATGCGTATCAATGGCGGAATGGCTGTGGAACTCCGGGACAAGCCAGGCATCGGGTTGCGCCTCGCGGTCGATAAACTGAATCTGGATGCCTATCTTCCGAAAAACGAATCAACGCCGCGCCCTGGGAAAACAGCGGCGTCATCACAGAGGAGCGATCCCTCACCATCGACGAAAGTGCCTGCCGACATCGCCGCCACCGGCCTCAATCGCCTACTCGATACTTTGGACGCGAATATCGAAATAACGGCAGGACGACTTTCGTTCAGAGGAGAGACCGGCCAGAACGCCAAAATCGACCTGACGGTTTTTGACAACAAGGTCACGATTAGGGAAGCCAGCGTGGCGGACTTCGCCGGTATCGGTGCTTCGCTTGCAGGGACACTGACAAACAATAAGGGTCAACCTGCGCTCGGCATCGATTATGCGATTGTCGTACGGGATGCGGCCCGCATTGCGCGGTTCGTGGGGGCACCTCTGCCGATCTCCGCAGCTCGCCTGGGAGAAGTTTCCAACAACGGGCATGTGGATGTCGCGTTGGAGGGTTTGAAAGCAACTCTGCGTGTGAAAGCCATGGGCGCCGACACGAACATCAATGGCACCATTGGGAATTTTCTGATCGATCCTCAACTTGATCTCAAGGTCAGCGTCAAACATCCCAATTTGACGAAACTGGCCCAGAAATTTGCGCCCGATTACCGTCCAGCCGCCAAGAAGCTTGGCCCTTTGAATGCATCTTTCCGCATCCAGGGCACGGCGAAAGCCGCGGCGCTATCCGACATCGACATTAAGGCTGGACCCGTCGCCATTCTCGGCGCGATCAATACCTCTCGCCCAGCCGGAAAGACCAAACTTAAGATCGATTTGAAAACCAGCGAGATATTACTGGATTTATTTTCGCCGGTTTCCCCCGCGAATACGCAGAGCACAAGGAGCCAAAACAGTCGGAGTACTGGACGGTCGACGCCAACGCGGAACAATCGGCGAAACGCCCAGAGATGGTCGTCGGCGCCAATTGCCCTGCCGACCCCAGGCGATATCGACGCCAACGCGACTATCGAGATGGCCGCCCTGACGAAAGATGAAATTAGTCTCAAGAACGTAAAACTTCGAGCTGTGTTGGCTTCCGGAACCTTGGCTCTGGAAAGTTTCACCGCATCACTGTTCGGAGGTACAATTCAGGCAAAAGCCGCGCTGCGACCTCAAGGGAAGAAAGCGTCAATCGCCGCCGAATTAACAGTCAATAAGGTCAATAGCCGTAATACCGTCAAGGCCCTCACCGGGCACGACCGGGTAGAAGGACCACTCTCCCTCAAAGCGAATGTAGCTACCACCGGCAACAGCGAAATCACGCTGGTATCCGCCCTCAACGGCAATCTTTCATTGAAAGGTCAGACGCAAATACTTTTGACAAAATCGGAACGAAATCAAATTGGTGTCGCATCCACAGGTGGTCAGCTTCTTGCATTATTGCTTGGCAATAAGGTACGCGAACTTCAGCGCCTCACGCCGATCACTCGGCTGATCACGTCACTGGATCAGGCATTCGGACGAAACCCGGCGCTGCTCAGCGGTGACTTCCTTATCGTCGATGGTGTCGCGCAAACGGATAATCTGACACTTTCTGGTCAAGGGAACACGGCCACAACACGCGCCATCATCGATTTGCCGCGTTGGCAATTGTCTTCGGCGACAGAGTTGGTCGATGACCCGCAGCAGGAACCGCTGGTGACATTCGATGCAACGGGCCCCATCGATGCACCATCACGGACCAAAGTCGGCGGGCGTCTACTGAGGCAAGGTACGACGTCGGCATCGGAAAAAGCGCAGAACCCGCTAAAGCAAATCCTGCCGGGTCTGCTCGGTGGTTCAAAGTCTTCAGGGTCTCAGGAACAGTAAAAAGTCAATCCAGGGAAATTACTGGAAGGCATTTTCAAACAACTACAGCATTAGTGTCTTTCCCAGCGATCAGAGAGCTTTCTAACGCCAACGTCCTTTTGCGTCGAGAAGGACGTGTACGCGGATAGCGCTGGATAAGTTACCTGTACGCCCGTCATCAATTTCTGATACTAATTGATTGATCGTTTGGCCGTTTCGAGTCGCAATTTCCTTAAGGGCGTGCCAAAACGCATTCTCAAGTGACACACTTGTCCGATGTCCGGAGATAA
Source organism: uncultured Rickettsiales bacterium (assembly GCA_913046825.1). The sequence continues at coordinate 8,585 of CAJWTF010000151.1, forward strand.
C
>CAJWTF010000152.1 GCA_913046825.1 uncultured Rickettsiales bacterium
CAAAAGTCATGCATTCTCTTTGCTATCCCAAGCAGGCTGGTTGTGAGCAAGACGTACGCCGTTACGAGTATAATCCTGACAAAGCCCGGAAACTTTTGCGAGCAGCGGGATATGGTCCAGCCGATAACTACCGTTTCGTGGATCGACCTAATAATTTAGCTGAATATCATCCGGGGGAATCGGTAGATAAAACGAAACGTTTGCGTTCGATTATTGCGGACATTGTGAGCTACCGAAATCATCCAGCAAGCGAAGGCATGACGCTTTATTTGAAAGCGATTGGCATAGACTCGTCCATAGATGCATACGGTAGTTTTGAAAAAGCACAACTTAGGTTGCGGAGGAACGGGTTTGACTTGGCCCATATGACGTGGGCTTCACATGGAGCTCTTGATGTGGCTGAAATTCTCAATCCATTGTTTCGTAATGGAACGTTAGATTATTGCCGTGACCGTGAACTCAATCGCTGGCTAGATGTGGGGGCGAACTCGAACAATGCCAAAGCACGAACAAGAGCATATTCGAACGCCTTTAAACGGCTGCATGAAATCGCATGTGTAGTGCCGTTATTCAACTACACGACGTTCTATGCCTATTCCCGGCACCTCGATTTTCAGCCGACACTGGACGACATCCCCCGGTTTTATCGAGCCAGATGGAAATAGCTCTCATCGGATAGTCCCCACGCCTTGCAATGGGGCCAGCTATGGTTTGAAATCCAAGAGACAAGAAAATTTTGTTAGATGCGGAAGGGCTTGTCGGAATGTGAGGGGTGGCAGGCTGATTAATCGCGTCTTTATGGTTTTCAATCAGGGAGAAGACGGATGCGAAAATTATTAATAAAAACGGCTGCTATGGCAACAGCCGCTCTGCTGTTGAGGGGGGGCTCCGCGCTAGCGGGTAAGGACAACGATACGTTAACTTGGTCTACCGACCGAGAAGCGGATGTAGCATTGCCGTACTACAATAACATCCGTGAAATGGTCATCATGGCGAGGATGACTTGGGACACGTTGTTGTTCCGCAATATTGAGACCTACGAATATGAGCCGCTACTGGCGACGAATTGGAAATGGATCGACGATAAGACGATTGATCTAGAGCTCCGCAAGGGCGTGAAGTTCCATGACGGCAGCGATTTCGATGCTGATGATGTTGTGGCCACGTTCAATCACATCATCAAGGAAGACAGCGGCATCATGACCCGCCGCAACGTCAGTTGGATGAAGAGCACCGAGAAGCTGAACCAATTTAAGGTTCGGATCCATCTCTCGAAAACTTTCCCAGCGGCGCTGGAATTCCTGGCGATGGCGCTTCCCGTCTTCCCAAGCGATATTTGGAAGACGGCTCGGAAAGACGCCACGGGCAAGCCGGATTGGGGCACGATCGACGAAGTTGGCACCGGGCCTTACAAGATCAGTAAAGTGGTCCCGGGTGAAGCCATCACCATGGTAAAGAACGACAACTATTGGGCCGGTAGCCCGAAGGGCACGCCCAGCATCGGTAAGGTTATCTTTAAAACCGTTCCTGACGCCGAGGCGCAAATCGCTCAGTTGTTGACCGGCGAGATCGACTGGATTTGGGATGTGCCGAAAGATAAGGCGCAAGATCTCAAAGGAAGCGGCCAAGTCCAGGTCGTGAACGCCAAGACTTTCCGGATCAGCTATATCACCATGGATCGCGCGGGGCGTGCCGGTAAGGACGTCAAAAAGAACCCGTTCTACGACCTACGGGTACGAAAAGCCGTCGCACATGCCATCGACCGTAATGCCATCGCCAAGCAATTGGTTGGTGAAGCGTCCGATGCAATTCATTCGGCCTGCTATCCGTCGCAGTTCGGTTGCACGCAAGATGTGCCGAAATATGACTACGATCCGGCGAAATCGAAGAAACTTCTGGCCGAGGCCGGATTCCCGGATGGCTTTACGACCGACATCTACGCCTACCGTCAGCGTGAATTCACCGAAGCGGTCATGGGCTTCCTGTCCAAGGTCGGCATCAAGACAAACCTGAAATACATGCAGTACAAAGCGCTGCGTGGGTTGGTTTGGGAAGGTAAGGCGCCGTTCCATCAAATGACCTGGGGTTCGTACTCGATGGCGGATGCTTCGGCGATCACCAGTCACTTCTTTAAGCAAGGCCGTGACGACTATTGTATCGACGATGAAATTAAGGGTTGGCTCGAGACCGCCGACACCAGTGTCGATACCGCTGTTCGCAAGGAGAACTACAAGAAGGCTCTGGCCAAGGTTCAAGCTGAACTTTGCTGGTTGCCGATGTTCACCTACGCGAAGAATTACGCGTTCAGCAAGGACGTCAACTTCAAGCCGACGAGTGACGAGATTCCTCGTTTTTTCACGGCGAAGTGGAAGTAAGCAAACTCGATTTGGGGCGCGGCCTATAGGGCCGCGCCCTATTCGATTGGGGTTGGGAAATGCTGTTATTTACGCTGCGGCGACTTGGTTACGCGATCCTCGTCGCGATCACGGTATCGATCGTAACATTTTCTCTGTTGCGGTTGTCCGGCGATCCGGCGGTGGCGATGGCGGGCGAAGGCGCGAGCGAGGAAGATGTCGAATTCGTTCGCAAGACATACGGTTTCGATAAATCACTTCCCGAACAATATTGGAAATGGGCGTCGAAGGCGCTGCAAGGCGACCTTGGGATCTCGGTATATTTGAAAGAAAAACCGGTCGCCGAGATCATTCTCGAACGCGCACCGGTTACCATGAAGCTCGGATTTTTTGCCCTGACCTTCGCGTTGTTGCTGTCGATACCGCTGGGTGTTCTGGCGGCGATGAAGCCGAACACGATCATCGATCGAACGGCGCTGACAATTGCGGTGTTTGGGCAAGCGATGCCCAGCTTCTTTTTCGCTCTCACGCTGATATTTTTGTTCAGCGTCACTTACAGAATTTTTCCAAGCTCCGGCAGCAGCACTTGGGTGCACTTTATTTTGCCGTCGATTGCACTTGGATATTACGCGACACCGCAGATCATGCGCTTGACGAGAGCCGGCATGATCGACGTGCTTTCTTCGGACTATATCCGGACCGCGCGGGCCAAGGGGCTGAAGACGTATGTCGTGCTGTTCAAGCACGCGTTGCGCAACGCGATCATTCCTGTCGTGTCGTTGTCGGCCGCACAACTCGGCTTCATGTTGGGTGGCTCGGTGGTAATCGAATCTGTGTTTACGTTGAACGGCCTTGGTCGTTTGGCGTGGCAATCGATCCAACGCTCTGACTTCGAGGTGATGCAGGCCATCGTTTTGACGATCGCATGTTTCTACATCCTCTTTAACCTACTGGCCGACATCCTGAATGCGCTGATCGATCCGCGCATCCGGGTTCATTAAAGGCGGGGAGAGAAAGAATGGCGATAAGCAGTTCTCCTGAATCTCTGCCGTCGGTGGCCGAAATCCTCGAGCCGACACCGGGAGCGATCCTGCGCAAGCGTGCGCTTGGTGATTGGGGGGTGATGATCGGTGGCGGCTTTATGGTCGTGCTTCTTCTCGTGGCCTTCGGCGCGCCGTTGCTCACTTGGCACGATCCGTTGGGGCAAGACTTGTTTAACCGCTATGTGCCACCGGTCTGGCACGAGAAAGGCAGTTGGGATCATCCGTTTGGTACCGATAAGTTCGGGCGTGATTACTACACTCGGATCATTTACGGCGCGCGTGTCTCATTGATGATTGGATTCGCTGTAATGCTGATGTCCGGTGTCATCGGCACCGCCATGGGAATCGCGGCCGGGTATTTCGGTGGCCGGGTCGATATGTTCGTCACCTTTCTGATCAATACGCGCCTCGCCATGCCGGTCGTCTTGATCGCGTTGGCGGTAATCGCCTTGATCGGCAGCTCGCTCGAAGTTGTCATCCTGGTTTTAGGCTTCCTACTATGGGAGCGGTTTGCGCTGGTAATGCGCAGTTCCACCCAACAGGTGCGAAACCTCGATTACGTGGCGGCGGCGGAAGCGGCCGGTTGTACGACGATGCGTATTCTGATGACGGAAATCATGCCGAACGTCATGAACAATCTGATCGTCGTCGCGACCATCGAAGTCGCTCATGCCATTCTGCTGGAAGCAGCGCTGTCTTTCCTCGGCCTTGGGGTGCAGCCGCCGGAGCCCAGCTGGGGCCTGATGATCTCCGAAGGCAAGGGCGATATGTATTTCAAACCGTGGGTTATCGCCATTCCGGGCATCGCGCTCTTCCTGATGTTGCTGGCGATCAATTTGTTGGGTGACGGAATTCGGGATGTCACCTCGCCGGAGAGCCGAAATTGAGTACTGTCCTTGAAGTTGAAAATCTGGCGATCGAAATTCCAATTTCGGCGGGCCAACTTCATCCGGTGCGCGGCATCAGCTTTCATGTGGATCGCGGTGAAACGCTGGCGATTGTCGGCGAATCTGGGTGCGGGAAATCCCTGACCTCTCTCGCGGTCATGGGGTTGCTGCCTTCGGCTGCTATTCGCCATGCGGATAAAATGGACTTCCAAGGCGACGCCATGGACGAGTTTTCGGAAGCACAGATGTCGGATATCCGCGGCAACCGTATGTCGATGATCTTCCAAGACCCGATGACGTCGCTCAATCCAACCTATACGATCGGCAATCAGCTCGAAGAGGTCATGTTGCGGCACAAGAACGTCAGTCGCCGGGAAGCGCGAGACCGCGCCATCTACCTGCTGGAGAAGGTCGGGATCACGGGGGCGGCGAGCCGTTTGAAACAGTATCCGCACCAATTGTCCGGCGGATTGCGCCAACGCGTCATGATTGCCATGGCCCTGATGTGCGATCCGGAACTGTTGATCGCGGATGAGCCGACGACGGCGCTGGATGTCACCATTCAGGCGCAAATTTTGCTGCTGATTGCGCAAATCCAAAAAGAGTTCAACATCGGCGTCATTCTTATCACCCACGACCTGGGGGTCGTGGCGCGGGTCGCGGATCGGGTCGCGGTGATGTATGCGGGGCGCATCGTGGAATCAGGGACGGGCAAGGAAGTTTTTGAAAAACCGTTGCATCCTTATACTCAAGGCTTGATGGACTGCATTCCCATTCCGGGCAAGACGGAGCCGGGGCAGCATCTGGGATCAATCCCGGGGATTGTCCCGACCTTGGTCGGCGACTTGAGCGGCTGCATGTTCCGCGAGCGCTGTCCTTTCGCCCATGACGGTTGCCGCGAAGAACCGCAGGACCAGCAGATGGGGCCGGGTCGCGCCTACCAGTGCAATTTACCATCGGATATGGATCAACGGCAGCGAACCGGCGCATTGGAGGCGGCGCAATGAGCACTCCTCTCATTACCGCCAGCAGTGTCCGTAAGACGTTTTCTATTCGCCAAGGAATGTTCAAGCCGAAACGCGCACTCCATGCAGTCAATGGCGTCACCTTAGAGATCAAAAAAGGCGACGTGCTTGGGCTCGTTGGCGAGAGCGGCTGTGGCAAAACCACGATGGCGAAGATGATCCTGGGGCTGGAGCATCCGACCGAGGGCGAAATCTTGATCGACGGCGAGCCATTGTCAGGCCTCGACCGTATCGCTGTCGCGCGCCGGGTGCAGCCGATCTTCCAAGACCCGTATTCCTCACTCAATCCGCGGAAATCCATTGGCTCGATTATCTCCCTGCCATTGCGCGTTCATAAGGTTGGTGACCCGAACGGCTGGAAGAAGCGGGTCGAGGAGATGATGGAACTGGTGGGCTTGCCGCGCCGTCTCTATCAGAATTATCCAAGCCAGCTATCCGGTGGACAGCGCCAACGCGTTGCCATTGCGCGGGCACTTATCATGCGGCCCGAGATTGTGATCTGTGATGAGCCCACATCCGCCCTTGATGTGTCTGTGCAAGCGCAAATCCTGAACGAATTACTGGATCTCCGTAAAGAACTCGATCTGACATATTTGTTGATCACCCATAACCTGGCCGTGGTCGAACATATCGCGACCAAAGTGGCGGTGATGTATCTCGGCCGCGTTGTCGAGGCGGCGGATACGCGGACGGTCTTCGACTCGCCGCAACATCCATATACCAAGGCATTGCTAGGTTCCGTGTTGACGCCTGAGCCGGACTTGGATGTGCCCGACACTCATTTGGGTGCAACGTTTCCCAATCCCGTCGATCCACCATCGGGATGCACTTTCCATCCGCGCTGCCAATTCGCGATGCCTCATTGCAGCACGCGGGTGCCGGAAGTACACACCGTCGGCTCAGCGGAAGTCGAATGCCATTTGTTTGAAGAGGGGATGAAGCAGGCCTCATGACGCGCGAAAAGACGATCGAAAAGGCTCTCGCATTTTTCGATGACGGTGGATATGTCGAGGAATTGTCTCGACGTGTCGCTATTCGGACCGAAAGCCAGAAGCCGGAACAACGGCCTGAATTATACCGCTACCTTGAGGATGAAATCACACCCACCTTCCAGGCCATGGGCCACGATTGTCAGGTGTTCGACAATCCGGTCGACGGTAAAGGCCCGGTCTTACTGGCGACCCGCATCGAAGACGAGAATCTTTCGACGGTTTTGGGCTACGGCCACGGTGATGTCATCCGGGGGTTGGAAGACCAGTGGTATGAAGGATTGTCGCCCTGGGAGACGGTGCAGAACGGTGACCGATTGTACGGTCGCGGCACGGCGGACAATAAGGGCCAACACACGATCAATATGAACGCCATGCGGATCGCGATGGAGACACGCGGAACACTCGGCTTCAATTCTAAATTTATGGTGGAGACGGGAGAGGAAAACGGCTCACCCGGTTTACATGAATTGGTCTCGCAACATCTCGATGCATTCTCCGCCGATGTCTTTATTGCATCTGACGGCCCGCGCGTATCACCGGACATGCCGACGATCTTCCTCGGTGCGCGCGGTGTGAAGAATTTCGATCTGGTATGCGAGTTGCGCGAAGGCGGTCATCATTCCGGCAATTGGGGTGGCTTACTGGCCAATCCCGGGATCATCCTGTCGCATGCGCTGGCCTCCATCGTCTCGGAGACCGGCCGAATCAAGGTCAAGGAATGGCTGCCGGGACCATTGCCGAATTCGGTGAAAGCGGCGCTGCGCGGATTGACGGTCGACGGAGGCGAAAACGCACCAGAGATCGACGAAAGGTGGGGAGAGCCCGACCTGTCCGCAGCCGAACAAGTATACGGTTGGAACAGTTTCGAAGTGTTGGCGTTCAAGGTCGGCAATCCGGACCGGCCGGTGAACGCAGTGCCGCCGCGCGCCTGGGCCCATTGCCAATTACGGTTCATTGCCGATACCGACCGTGATGCGATTATTCCGGCATTGCGCAAACATCTGGACGAGAATGGCTTCGATATGGTCGATGTGCAGCCGCCGCCGGATATGAACGCGGGCGATTTCGGCTCGACCCGGACCGACCCGGAGAATCCCTGGGCTGTGTGGGCATCGGATTCCCTGGAGCGAACCATAGGAAGTCCGCCGGCGGTGATACCGCAACTGGGGGGCTCTATCTGCAACGATGTTTTCACCGATCTGTTGGATTTGCCGGCGATTTGGGTCCCGCATTCCTACGCCTCGTGCTCTCAGCACGCGCCGAACGAATATATCCTTCTATCTGAGGCCCGCTCCGCCATTGAATTGATGGCCGGGTTGTATTGGGATCTCGGTGAAGGGGACACACCGGCACAGGCCGTATAATGTCTGATGCGTCGCCTCCTTCCGTCGATCTCTCGCAAATTCGATGGTCTGATGCGCAGACATTGCGGCAAGATTATTTGGATGGCGGCGGATGGGAAACCATCGACGGTTGGCTGTATTTAAAAGCGCTTCGGTTGACTGATTTTATTGATCAATGTCAAGATGCATTAAGCATAAATGGAAATATTGGTGAAATAGGTCTCTATTTTGGGAAGTATTTTATTTTATTATATTTAATCGCACGTAAAGAAGAAAAAGTAATAGGTGTTGATTTATTTGAGTTCCCCGAATGGGAAGAAGAATTCCACACTGGGATGTCGCGCTGGAAGCATGAAGCCAACGAGCCCTTAATTGTAAAACGAAATTCCCTTGAGGTGACCGCTGACCACCTGCTTGAGTGGGCAGGAGGCCCCTATCGCCTATTCAGTGTCGATGGCGGCCATTCGATGGAAGTCGCGTTGCACGATTTGCGTCTTGCTAATTCTGTGATGGCGGAAGGCGGTGTCGTCATGGTCGATGACTATTTTGATCCCAAGTTCCCCGGTGTTTCTGAAGCGGTAAATCGATTTTTTTTAATGTACGGCGATGAAGTCCGGGTAGAACCTTTCCTGATCACGGGGAACAAGTTGTTCCTGGCGACTACAGAATATGGAAAGCTGTATCGGG
>CAJWTF010000153.1 GCA_913046825.1 uncultured Rickettsiales bacterium
CAATGTCCTGAAGACCTTCCCGTTGTCGGTTGAAGTCGTAAGACCAGACATGGTCGCGATATTCAGGCCGCAATCTCACGCACGACCCGTCATTCAACCAGAGCTGTCCTTTCTTCGGCTGCTTCATTGGCACTTTCAGCCCCTCACGCCGCCATAGACGCTCAACACGCTTGCCGTTGACCTGCCAACCGGTATCTCTCAGCAAAGCGCCAATCCGGCGATAACCGTACGTCCGTGCTGTCGCGTCAGTTCGATCATGTCCGCCACAAGTCGTTCTTCATCCGCACGGCCCCTTGGTCGGTGTCTTTGTGTCGATCGATGTTGGCCGAGGATGACGCAAACACGACATTCCGATACATTCATCTTGCCAAGTAATTGATCGATACAATTCCGGCGACGCGCGGGGCTTAGAAATTTCCCCTGGCGGCCTCGGTTAGGATCAACTTATCCAAGTTCAGATCCGATACGGCGCGTCGGAGCCGTTCGTTCTCCTTCTGAAGAGGCTTCAGTTCCTTGAGCTGAGCAGTCCCCATGCCACCGTATTACTTGCGTAACGACAAAAGATCTGTTCCGTAATCCGAACTTCTCTGATCGCATCTATACGCGCCATTCCTTGGCCGACAAGAACCTCAACCTGTCGCCGCTTCGTATCCATCTCTTCCGGTTTGTGGCAATTGTTCACAAACTATGATCCTCCGTTCCTCATATTAACGGTGGACCTACTCAAGGGAGGAGCACTAAACCGAGGCGTGATGTTTTTACGCGCCAAGAAATACGAAACAGCGGTCACATCCCTCAATTATTCGAATTCATTGAAACCGAACTACGGTGACGCTTTCACCTATCGATGGTTGGCATGTGAAGGACAAAATGATCCTCAGGCTGCGATAATCGACTATTAAATAGCGGTTGGTTACGGAACCATGGTCAACTGGACACAAAAGCGAATTTCGCAGCTGCGCGCCTCGAAATAGACCTCACTACGCGCCCCACACCTCTTTCAGGAAGCGCAACCAGTTGCTGCCCATGACCTTGCGGATACGGTCTTCGGACCAACCACGCTTTTCCATTGTCAGGGTGAGGTTCGAGAACTCACCGAGCGTGCGCAGACCTTCAGGCATCTGCGTGACGCCAGTGCCCGGCCGTTTTGGGACCAAGCGGCGGGCATAACCTTTGTCGTGTGAAAGGTAGTCGAAGAAGGCCGCGTCCTGATCTTGCGTGAAATCATTGCCGATACCAACACTGTCTTCCCCGACTAAATTCACCATGTACTCAATGCCCTCGACGCAGTCTTCCACCCTTGTGTCGGGCCCCTTCGGCAGAAATGGCGGATATGAGGCGAACCCGACAAATCCACCACGATCGACAATCAACTTGAGGAGCTCATCCGGCTTGTTCCGAGGGTAATCCTTCAAAGCCGTCGGGCAGCAATGGCTAAAGGCGACCGGCTTCTTCGAATGAAGAATAGCGTCTTCGCTGGTCTTGTTGCCGACATGGCTCAAGTCAACGACGATACCGACTCGGTTCATCTCATCCACGACTTCACGTCCGAAATCAGAGAGGCCACTGTCGCTGCTCTCCCAGCAACCACTACCAACCCAGTTATGGGTATTGTAGGTCAGCTGAATGACACCGACACCCAGTTCCTTGAACAAACGCAGGTAGCCTATCTGGTCTTCAATGCCGGAAGTGTTTTGCCAGCCGAGTATAATTCCAACTTTCCCCTCGGCCTTCGCGCGTTCGATGTCGGCGCTGGTATAAACCTGGGTGAGAATATCCGTATTCTCCTCGATCCAGCCCTTGAACCGCGAGACATTGCGCATTGTCTCTTGAAAATTATCCCAAACACAGACCGTGCAATTTGCTGCCGTCAGGCCGCCGCGATGCATGTCCTCGAATACACTTCGGCTCCAATTGGAAATTACCAGACCGTCGATAACGATCATGTCTTTATGCAGATCTGACATTCGGTGCTCCTCGCGTCGAAATAAAGAAAGGCCGTCCCAAGGACGGCCTTTACCAGAGATATGTTTTGTCGCCGAGGTATCCAGAGCCGGCAGTGTTACTTATTGCTACTAGGCCAAATATTACATTTCCGAGCGCGGGCGCGGCGTTCCTGCCATTCCTGCATATCTCTCGGTTGGTTGCTGACCTTCACATCAACCGGAAGCGCTTCTTGTCGCGCCGTTCTCCTTAGCTTTGGCCACGGCTGCGTCTTCAAGGGCACAACGTTGGTAAGGACGCCTTCCGGCGGTCTTCAGCCTCGCGTTCCTTCGATTGCTCCACTTCCGCCCGCTGGGCGTCGATCATCGATTGACGCCACTCTGCCGCCCGGCGAAGCGCATCGGCATTGGCGCATTCGGCAAACTTGCCCTTCATGACGGAAAAGTCTTTTGCCAAAAAATTCTTAACGTATATTTGGACAATAATCGCGTCGATATTCCAAAATTTTATTGCGTGTCCATCGGATTGATCTGCTCAAGGTATCAGGACTGGACCGTTGCTTTCCTCGCACGATTTAAATTTTGAACTGAAGATTAGGAATCGGCATGGATCTAGGATTAAAAGACAAGGTCATGGTCATTACTGGGGCCAGCAAGGGAATTGGCTATGCTGCGGCGCACTTATTTGCCCGTGAAGGCGCGAGAGTGGTTATTTCTGCACGGCGTGAAAATGATCTGCAAATTGCCAAAGACACCATCGCCAAAGAGACAGGAGGAGATATCGCCGCAATAGCCGCGGACGTCACCGTCGTCGACGATCTAGATCGTCTAACGAACTTTATGCGGAAACAGTATGGCCGTGTTGATATTCTCGTGAACAATGCTGGGACGGGCACCTACAAACCCTTCCTTGAGGTCACCGATGATGACCTCGAATACGGCATGGCAATTAACTTCTTCGCACAATTCCGTCTTTCACAACGCATTGTTCCGATGATGATGAAATCCGGTGGGGGGGCGATCATCAATGTCTCGGGCCGGACGGCGTATCAAGCCGCAAATCCGCCAGGCTCTACCTGTACCGGCCCCGCGAAAGCAGCGGAGCTGCGGTTCACAACAGACCTTGCCGATGAATTGCGACCCCACAACATCCGCGTCAATTGCGTCGTCCCCGGCGTCGTCATCACACCAGAGCGGTTTGACAAATGGGAGCGTGAATCCGGCGGCAACGACTACGACGAGGCCGTGGCGCTAACGCGGCGTGAAAAGATCGTAAAAGAGTTTGGCCCCTGGGGTAACGCCGACGAAGTCGCTGATACTATCGTCTATTTGGCGTCGTCGCGCGCGTCCTACGTAAACGGCGTCTCGCTCTTGGTCGACGGCGCAAACAAATCATCCTACACCCGTATCATTCGCGACTATCAGGACTAAACGGCAATGAAACTCACTGTGGACGAAGCCAGACATCTCTCCGAACGGACCTTGGCAGCCGCCGGTTATACCGAAGTGGAGGCCGCCACGATCACCGAACATATCATGGATACGGAACTGAGGGGCCTCGACTACGGCGGTCTCGCCCGTACCCTCAGCGTTTTCGAACGCACAACAAAACCCGGCTACGAACGCGGTGACATTGAGGTGGTTCATGAGACGCCACTGTCCGCGTTGGTCGATGGCCGCAACACGATCGGATATTTGGTGGCGCGTCGCGCGTCGGATCTGTGCATCGAGAAGGCCTCCGAGCACGGTATGGCCGTGGTTGGCGCTCGTGATACCTGGCACACTGGCATGTTGTCGTTCTTTGCGGAGATGGCCGCGAAGCGCGACCTCGTCTCCATGATCGCCTCAAACGCAGCGCCCAACACAGCTCCCTTTGGTGGGACAGAAGGCCGCTTCGGCACCAATCCTATTTGCTATGGATTTCCGTCGACGGATGATCCGGTGATCTGGGACATCGGCACCTCTAACATCATGCATGGTGAGGTGGTACTCGCCGAGCGCCTGGGTGAGGAAATCCCCAAAGATACCGCCTACGACAACGCGGGGCACCCAACCACCGACCCAGCGGCCGCTCTCACCGGCGCTTTTACCGCATGGGGCGGTCACAAAGGATCGGGATTGGCCATCGCCGTCCAATTGCTCGGCACGATGTGCAATGTCGCTCCAATCCCCGATGGCATGTTCGGTTATGGCTGCCTATTTGTGATGATGCGTGCCGACCTATTGATGCTGGCGGAAGAGTACAAGGCGAATGTCGCCTATTATGCGGAAGAAATCCGAAAGACCCGCCCCGTCGAAGGCGGCCCACCGGTCCGTATGCCCTACGACCGTTCCATTGCCGAGCGCCGCCGCAAGATAGAAGCGGATGAAGTAGAAATTTCTGACGCGGTTCACGAGAAGCTGCTTGAAATAGCGCAATCGAACAGCCGGAGACCTTAAGACACATAGGCCTCATGCCAATCTCACTTATTTGATCTCGATCGGTAAATTACCTCAAGGCTTCGTGCAGAACCGGGAAGACTTTCAAAATTGGCGGCAAGACATCGAAGTCGGCATACTGTCATTCTCCCACGGCAAACGCCTACAGACAAACGACGTGATGCGGAGCGACCTCATCGAGGAACTCATGCGTCCGTTCGACGTGGATATCAAGAAAATCAGCACCCGCCACAACTTCAATCCGGCGAGCCAACAAGACAACATAGAGACACTCCACCCGATCTGGGAAGACGGCCTGATCTAAATCGACGACTGTCGGATCAAACGCTCTCCGAACCGCCGCGCCTTCGTGCGTCTGGTTGCTACCGTGTTCGATGCTTATTTACCGAGCGGCAAAGCCCTCCATTCTGCGGCGGCATGACAAACGATATTACTCCGCCGCCATCTCGATGACCCTCGGTGCCGGCATCGGGACGTGATTGATCTCCGCCAGCGGTTTGCCGAAATGTTTCTCGACCAGCGGGATCACCTTTGTCGACAGCGCTTCCATTGACGCCAGCGCTGTCTTGCTCGCCAAATCGCCAACCTGAAAGTAGATGTTCATATGGGCCGGACCGTAAAGCTCGATCTCTTCGCACAGCTGCTCAGCCACTTTCTCAACATTACCGGTAATGATGTTGCGCTCAATTCGCTCCAGCGAGGGTTCGCCCTCGAAACCGTTTTCTTCCACCATATAGTCTTCAGCCAAGCTTTCCTGCCGCGTGCGGAGCGCCACGGCAATCCGTTGCTGGTAGCGCGCACCATCAACATATCTCTCGATCTCGGCTCTTTTGTCGCTGATGCACATGAAGCGGAGCACGCCGATTGGAATATTGTCGGTTGGCTTTCCCTCGGCGGCGTAGCACTCCTCGACTTGCGCCCTAAGGTCGCGAATCTTCTTCGGCGAACCGACACCGCCCGAAATAAATGGTATATAGCCGTCTCGGGCGCAGCGGCGATGACTGTCCGGGTCCTTGCCGGCGATCCAGATCGGTGGCCGAGGCGACTGCACCGGGCGCACGTTAATCGCCGTCGACTTCAGATTGTAGAACTCACCGTCATAACTGAAATGCGGTTGGCGCAGGCCGAGCTCGATCATGTCAAGCATCTCGTGGAACATCACCTTGTTCTTATCGATATCCGCACCGAGGCGCTCGAACTCATAGTTCTGGTATCCGCTGCCGACACCGAGATCCAGCCGCCCACCGGACAGCGCGTCAACCATGGCGATCTCCGCGATCAAGCGGGCCGGAGCATGCAGAGGCAGGATCACAACCGCACTACCGACCCGAATTCGCTTCGTGATGGCCGCCGCATAGGCGCACATCATCAAGGGTGACGGCACTAAGCTGTAGTTGGAAAAATGATGCTCCGCAAACCACACGCGACTGAACCCCAGTTCTTCCGCCTTGCGGGTATGATCGAGAGCTTCCTGGATCAGATCGTGGGAACTCTTCGAGCGATCCCGGTGTTGCAACAGATTAAACAGTCCAAAATCCATACCAGCGTCGTCCTATCAGGAATGATTACTTTCTAGCAGATATAGGGCGGGTCCTGGGAAAGTAGACTGCGGCACCTTGCCTTCCTCCAAACCGAGCTTCTATCCCTATACGATCTGTATGGGAGAGATGTCATGAGCGAAGACCTGCTTACCATCGAGCGCAAAGGTGCCATCACAATCCTGACCTTCAACCGGCCAGAAGTGTTGAACGCCTTCAACAACCCGCTGATGGAAGCGACGCTGGAAACCATCACTGCATTGAATGACGACGACAACGTCCGCGTCATCGTAGTGCGCGGTGCCGGGCGGGCGTTCTCTCCCGGGTTCGACCTAAAGGCCTCTGCCGGGCGCAAAATGGAGGACGTGCAGGATTGGGAGAGGCAGATGCAACTGCAGTTCGACTTCATCATGCAGTTCTGGCACTCCCCGAAACCAACCGTCGCCGCAGTTCACGGCTATTGCATCGCGGGTGCCTTCGAACTCGCGCTCGCCTGCGACGTCACCATCGCGGCCGAAAACACACGCTTCGGCGAGCCCGAGGTCCGCTTTGGTACCGGTATCGTCGCGATGCTGCTGCCCTGGGTAACGGGTCCGAAACAGGCGAAAGAAATTCTGCTGACCGGCGAGGACCAACTTAATGCCCAGGACGCGCTCCGCATGGGGATCGTCAACCGCGTGGTGCCCGACGACACCGTGTTCAAGACCGCCATGTCCATCGCGAAATCGATGGCGACGGCATCGGAACGCTCTGTCCGTTTCACCAAACGCGCGATCAACGAGACCTACGAGACGATGGGTTTCAGCCGCGCGCTGAAATCTTCCCTTGATCTTGACGTCCTCCTCAACGCCGCGTCAGATCCGGTGAAGGATGAATTCAGCCGCATCCGGCGCGACGAAGGTGTGGGCGCCGCCATCGCCTGGCGCGATGCCCGGTTCCGGGACGTATAGAGGATACAGTGTTAGAGCCCGAGTTCGGCCTTGGCGATGATATTGTGCTGGATTTCATTCGATCCCGAATAGATCGAGACTTTCCTAAAATGCAAATACGACGGCGTGCAACCGTTGGCATATTCCGCCCCGATCGGCGGCTCGTTCCAGCCTTGGGTAAGGGCTGAGTATAAATAGGGCTGCGCGTAATAGCCGACCGCCTGCATCTTCAACTCCGTCAGCCGTTGTTGGATTTCCGTATTGCGAATTTTGAAGACATTCGCTTCCACCCCCAACGCCTGCCCGCCAAGGTCACCCACACGAGAGAGCGCATCGACGGTACGCAACGTGAAGGCTTCCAGGGTCTTTAATTCCAATTCCACTTCGGCGATCTTACGGGAAAACTCAGGGTCTTCGGCAAGCGGCGCGCCGCCCGCTGTCTCCTCCTCTTTTGCAATTCTCTTAAGCTGGCTCAACAATTTCTTATGCGGGCCGAGCGAGCCTCCCGACATCCGCTCATGCGCCAAGAGATACTTACCAATCCCCCACCCCTCACCGATTTCCCCAACCGTATTCTCGACAGGCACCCGGACGTTGTCGAAAAACACCATGTTCGTCTCATGCAAACCATCGATCAGCACAAGTGGCCTGATCTCGACCCCCAGCGTCTCCAGGTCGAGCAACATGAAGGTGATCCCCTGCTGCTTACGCCCCTCAGACGATGTGCGAGCAAGCAGGAAACACCAATCCGCCCAATGTGCCTTGGTGGTCCAGGTCTTGGTGCCGTTGATCACCCAATGATCGCCGTCCCGCGTCGCCGTGGTCGTCAGCGACGCCAAGTCCGAGCCCGAGCTCGGCTCTGAATACCCCTGACACCACACATGCTCGCCGGAGAGAATCTTCGGCAGGAACCGCGCCTTCTGCGCGTCATTGCCGAACCCCATCAACACCGGCCCGCACATGTTAATGCCAAAGGCGACCAGCCGCGGTGCGGCGGCGAGCGCGTGCTCCTCGTCGAAGATGTATTTCTGCGCCAGGTTCCAGCCCGGCCCGCCATATTCCACCGGCCAATTCGGCGCGGCCCAGCCCTTCGCGTGCAGGATGCGATGCCAACCCATTATGTCTTCCCGCTGCAATTCGATCCCGTTTTCGACCTTACGGCGGAGGCCGCTGGGAAGCGATGCCGACAGAAACCCCTTCACTTCCGCACGGAAGGCATCGTCCTCGGCACTAAAACCAATATCCATGACCTCTGCTCCGTGACCGTTACGCTGAGAGTGAGTATAAGGCAATTTTACAATTTGCGACGCGTCGCGGGCGTCGTAGGCAGTGCCTATAGGAGAACGCCGATTGAGATCGAGGAGAAAGTCCTCCACCTCCGGCGTAAATACCATCTCGGGCCCATGAGGATCTTTTGGTATCTTGAGCGTTATCACGGCATCAAAATATCTGGTGCGACTGTCTCACG
>CAJWTF010000154.1 GCA_913046825.1 uncultured Rickettsiales bacterium
TGAAGGCCGCATGCCAGTCTAAGTGTTCAGCTGTCCATCCGGCGATGGCGAAGGACAGCGACCCGCCCATGCCGATGCTGCCGGCATGAAAGGCGACGGCACGTGATTGCTTCGGCCCTTCAATTAAATCAGTGAGGGCCTTGAGGCCAACCATATAGGTGCCACCCCAACCGATTCCGGCCAAAATGCGGAAGAGCATGCCGCTCCAAAATCCGTCGGCAATATAGGCCATGCCGAGATGGGAGAGGCAGGTGAGCGAGACAAAACAGATATAGACCCGTCGGGGGTCTACCCGATCGGTGATCGGCAGAATGAGCGGCACCGAGAGGGCGTAAGCCAGGAAGATAACGCCGGAAAGCCAACCGGCCTCCGTATGGGTGATACCCCATTCCTCGAAGAAAGTCGGCAGCAGTGCGGAAAACGTAAAGGAGCCGATCTGCGTAAACGCCTGGGCGCTGCAGACGGTTGCGATGAGGAAGACGGCTGATGAGCGGAGCGCGGACATGATGATATCTGCCAGCCTAGTGGAAGGCGATATTCATTGCCATAGCGTCCCTTAATGCCGTCGGCACCATTTCTTTTATACGGGGACGGTACCGCTCAAGACGGTGCGATGAAGAAGCCGTCGCTCCTTCTCCATATCAAACTCGGTCGACGCACAATGCATCAGACAGCGATTGTCCCACATCACCAGATCGCGGGGGCGCCATTTGCGTTTATAGACCACATCTGGGTGCGTTGCATGGCGCAGGAGTTCGTCCAACAAAACCCTGCTTTCTTCGGCGTCCATTTCTTCAATATGAGAAGTGTGATTGCCTATATACAAAGCTTTCCGACCGGTATCGGGATGTGTGCGGACGAGCGGATGCGGGATTGGTGGTGCTTTTTTGCAATTCTTCTTCCGTCGCTGGCCGAGAGCCGGAATTTATCCGGGATTGCGCCCAACTATGCACCAGGCGGAGACTATCTAGTTTCTCTTGCTGTTCGCGCGCGAATGTTTCATACGCGTGGTAAGTACTGACAAAACTTGTGTTGCCGCCAGATGACGGGATCTCAACGGCGTAGAGCAACGAGCAGGTGGGTAGAGCCTTTAAATAGGACCCGTCCGTGCGCCAGAAAAAATTTCCGGGATTAGCGAGAGCTTGAGCCGCCTTGGGGTTTCCATCGGCATCAAGGTTTGACACTGTATGTATTTCCGGGAAATCGTTGCCCCAGTAGTCCCGGTTGATGGGCATTTCGAGTTGCCCGAAATAACCGGTAAAGCGCACTTGCGCGGCGCGTGGAATCTCTTGGTCTCGGAGCAATAAAAGTTGATGGTCACGGAACGCGGCTTTTATGTCGGCAATGGATTATTCCGCAAGTGGTTGGCCGAGATCAACTCCGCTGATTTCAGCTCCAAATATATCGCTGAGTGGTTCGATATTCAGCGATGTTTGATGTCCCGCAGCTACCGAGTTTGAGGCCAATGCGTGTGAAGAGGACATCCATACAACTCCACAATGTGTACGCAGAGAAGACTAGGGTCCCAGTTCGTTCGATCAATTGGGCCGGCTTTTCGTGGCGTCTTAAATCGCGAGCTTCGACTTTAGCAATTCGTTGACTGCTTTGGGGTTCGCCTTGCCCTGACTCTCTTTCATCACCTGGCCGACGAACCAGCCGATTATTTTTTCGTTGCCGGATTTATACTGCTCAACCTGAACTGTACCGCGCGCGATTACACTGTCGACGATGGCCTCGAGGGCGCCGGTATCGGTTATTTGCCTTAGGCCTTTTTCGTCGACGATGGCCGCGGCGTCCTTGCCGGATGTAAACATCTCTTCGAAGACATCCTTCGCGATGCGTCCGGAAATCGTATCATCAGAAATGAGGTCAAGAAGGCCGCTGAGCGCGGTAGCAGATACGGGACTTTCGGAGATCGAAAGGCTCGCCTTATTAAGGCGCCCGAATAGATCACCGGTCACCCAGTTGGACGCTTGTTTGGCGTCACGACCGGTGGCGACGGTTTCGAAGTATTCGGCGGTTTCGCGTTCCGCTACCAGAACGCCGGCATCGTAGGGCGATAAGCCGTAATCGTCGACAAAACGCGTCTTACACTCGTCGGGTAATTCCGGCAAGGTCGATTTGATGTCGTCGATAAAGCTGTCTTCTAAGGTCACCGGCAACAGGTCCGGATCGGGGAAATATCGATAGTCGTGCGCGTCTTCCTTCGAACGCATGGTGCGTGTCTCGCCGCGCCCGGTATCGAACAGGCGGGTTTCCTGTTTGATGCTGCCGCCGTCCTCGATGATTTCAATCTGGCGGCGTGCTTCATACTCGATAGCCAGCTTCAAGAACCGGATCGAGTTGAGGTTCTTAATCTCACATCTGGTACCGAGTTCGTCGCCCGGATGTCGGACGGAAACATTGGCGTCGACCCGCAGCGACCCTTCCTGCATGTTGCCGTCGCAGGATTCGATGTAACGCAGTATCGAACGCATCTTTTCCACATAGGCGCTCGCCTCGTCGGCGGAGCGCATGTCAGGCTTGGAGACAATCTCCATTAACGGGACGCCCGCCCGATTGAGATCGATGAACGTCTTGTTTGGATGCTGGTCGTGGAGTGATTTGCCCGCATCCTGTTCCAGGTGCAGGCGCTCAACGCCGATTTGCCGAGTTGTACCGTCGGGCAAATCAATTTCGATTTCGCCTTCGCCAACGATGGGTTCTTCGTATTGCGAAATTTGATAGCCGAAGGGCAGGTCGGGGTAGAAATAGTTTTTCCGCGCGAAGATCGAGTGTTTGTTGATCTGGGATTTAATTGCCAGGCCAGTTCGTACCGCCGCCCGCACCGCCGCCTGGTTCAGCACCGGCAACATGCCCGGCATGGCGGCGTCGACCAGACTGACTTGGGTGTTCGGCTCGGCGCCAAATGTCGTCGGCGCGCCGGAGAAGAGCTTTGATTCGCAGGAGATCTGGGCGTGGATCTCCAACCCGATCACCATCTCCCAATCGCCCGTGGAGCCTTTCAGAAGGTCGGCCATGATTTTACCCTCCAGCGATCGTTTGTGGTTTAGCCGTGAATTCAGCGGCTTCTTCGATGACTTGTCCGACCTTTAAAACCGTCGCTTCGTCGAACGGTTTGCCGATCACATGCAATCCCAGCGGCAGGTTGTCCGTTGACAGTCCCGACGGTACCGAAATCGCGGGTAATCCGGACATGGAAGCCGGGACCGTTAAGACGTCGTTGAGATACATGGCGATCGGGTCGTCCATTTTTTCGCCTTGAGCGAAAGCGGCGCTCGGGGTCGTCGGTGTCAGTATTGCATCGACTTTGTCCCAGGCTTGGCGAAAGTCGTCGGCAATCCGCGTTCTGACTTTTTGCGCCTTGAGGTAATAAGCGTCGTAATATCCGGCAGAGAGCACATAGGTGCCGATCATGACCCGGCGCTGCACCTCTTCGCCGAAGCCGGCACTGCGCGTGTTCTCGTACATCTCTTGTAAGCTATCGCCGTCGATTCGAAGACCGTAGCGGACACCATCATAGCGCGCGAGGTTCGAGGACGCTTCCGCCGGTGCCACAATGTAATAGGCGGGCAGAGCGTATTTCGTGTGCGGCAGGCTGATTTCCACGACCTCTGCACCGGCGGCTTTCAGCCAGTCGACGCCTTCATCCCAAAGCGCCTCGATATCGTCGGGTGTGCCATCAATCCGATATTCTTTCGGCACGCCGATCCGCATTCCTTTCAGGTCGCCGCCGAGAGCGGCTTCGTAGTCGGGCACGGGGAGATTCATGCTCGTCGAATCTTTCGGATCATGTCCTGCCATGGCTCCGAGCATGATCGCCGCATCTCTGACGGTGCGGGTCAATGGACCCGCTTGGTCGAGCGACGACGCGAAGGCGACGACACCCCACCGTGAACAACGCCCGTAGGTCGGTTTCATGCCAACGATGCCACAAAAAGCGGCGGGCTGGCGGATCGACCCACCGGTATCTGTGCCCGTTGCGGCGATGGCGCCATGGGCGGCGACAATAGAGGCTGACCCCCCGGACGAGCCGCCTGGCACGTATTTCTTGATATCTTCTTCGCTGGTGCGCCATGGATTTTCGACGGACTGGTAATGGCTGGTCATGTTCGAGGAGCCCATCGCGAATTCGTCGAGATTGGTTTTGCCCAACATGACTGCGCCCGCGCTCCAAAGATTATCGCTGACGGTAGATTCATAGGTCGGCAGGAAGCCGTCGAGGATGTGGCTCGCCGCCGTGGTCAGGACACCTTTGGTACAGAACAGGTCCTTCATACCGATGGGAATGCCTTCCATGGCGCCACCCTCGTTGGCCGCGAGACGGACCTCCGACGCTTTCGCCATCTCCAAGGCCAGTTCGGGTGTCTCGGTGATAAAGGCATTCAGTGGGCGCAGGGTTTCGACGGCGGCATTATAAGTTTCGGTCAACTCGATCGCGCCGAGCTCGCCGTTTCGCAGTGCGTCGCGGGCATCCGATAAGGAAAGCGAGAGGATATCTTGGCTCATTCCACCACCTTCGGGACCGTAAAGAAGGACGCGTCAGCTTGCGGCGCGTTTTGGAGGACTTTCTCTGGCGTGGCGCCTTCAGTGACGACGTCTTCGCGCTGCGGAGCGACGGTCTCGACGACTGAGGTCATTGGCTCGATGCCATCAGTGTCTACTTCGGATAATTGTTCGATCCAACCGATGATATTATTGAGCTCGCCTGCAAGCGCGGACAAGTTCCCTTCGGGCACCTTAATCCGCGCCAGGGCGGCGATACGGCGGACCGTTTCCTGATCGAGGGCCATTGATTTCTCCAGACATATTCGAAATGCGGCGGGAAGCTATCACCAGCCCGCATTTGCGGCAAGGGAACAGGTCAATCCGTGTTGGATCGGGCAAAGCGGTTGGCGGCGTCCGCACCGGCTTTTCGCCCGAACACGGCGCCTCGCATAACCGACGTGGCACCGGTATAAGTACGGTAGTAAATACCCATTGTTTCACCGGCGGCATAGAGCCCGGGAATCACCTCACCGTCCATGTTCAGAACTTCGGCACTGGGGCTGGTCTTGAGGCCACCGAATGTGAAGCAAACAGCAGACATGATCGGCCAAGCCTTGAAGGGTGGCTTGTCGACCGGGCGGGACCAATGACTTTTCCTGGGCTCCAGCCCCGAGGTTGCCAGGGAATCCGGCCGTTTGGCGTCAAACCCGCTGATGTCCTCCGGGCAGGACGCGTTATAGGCAGCGATACTTGCCTGCAATCGCTCCTCGTCGATTCCAAGTTTCTCCGCCAATTCCGAGAGTGTTGTGGCTTCGATGGGCGCTTGATCGCTGCGGACCGCTTTTTGCCAATTGTCGATTTCGTCCATTCGCGCGTCATGGATGGCATAGGCGATGCCTTCCGGTTGTTTGAGAATGATTCGTGTCACCGCTTCATAAGTCGCGTCCACGGAAGCGGGCGCTTCATCGGTAAATCGCTCGCCATTGCGATTAACTAAAATACCGTAGGCATAGCTCAGCACCACCGGTTCGATGGCACCGGAACGGGGATCGACCGGTTGGGCATGGAAACTACCGAAATCGCCCCCTGGTGCCGCTCCTATATCCAAGGCCATCCGTACGCCTTCGCCGCGATTGTAATAACCGCCGCGCGCGATCGGGCGGATCCACTGGGCATCCGGGCCGAGGTAGTGGCTCAGCATTTCCGGATTTCCCTCAAATCCGCCACTGGCGAGAATAACGCCGCGTGCGTTGAAACGTACAGGACGATTATTTGCAGTGACGGCATTGAGGCCCTCAATGCGGCCTTGGTCGTCGATAACAATGGACTTCGCCGTTGTTTGATAATGTATCGAGATATCAGCGGGCACGGATTCCGCGTGTTTTGCGAGCGCTTCCACCAAGGCCCAACCGCCGCCAATCGGCGCAATTCGAGTGGTTGATTCGGAAATGAAATAATTGGGCAAAAAGTCGAATGAGACGCCAAAACCCTTCAGCCACTGAAGTGTCGGTCCAGCGGCTGCCGCGAATTCCGAGATCAACTCGGGGTCCGCAAAATTAAGCGTTCGTAAGACAGCGGGCCAATCATCGTAATTTCGAACCGCGTCTTTTGTTATTCCGGGATCGAGATAACCCCCGGCATTCTTACCGAAATGGGTTTCAAAGTCGTCCGAAACCTCATCTTCACTCTTCATACGCCAAAACGATTCCGTATAACGGGTGTTTCCGCCGCGTTCTTCGATGGGCGCGCGTTCGAGGAGTGCGACCTTCGCACCATGCTGTTGGGCAGAAATGGCGGCCGATAATCCGGCGATGCCGCATCCAACTACGACCACGTCTACATCCGTCGCCGCGGCACTCTTATTGGGTTGTTCGACTGTCATTATCCGACCTGGTTATGGGATGTTAGAATTATGCTGAAAACGCGGAAAAGCCCAGTGCCAAAGCACCGGACGTTTAGCTAGATCAGTAACCGAAAGCGCGTTTTGGAAGGCCGAAGCGGCCCTTAACCGAGATTGCGCCGGACGTCGGAAATTATGCATTCAAGCTCGGTCGCTTCATCAGTGAGCTTTTGAACCGTTCAAGAAATTTTTTCCGTCCCTGTCGTTGTCTGTCCGGCCAGCGCTTTAACCTGGCCCGCCACAACCGCGGAACCTTTACCGTGGTCGCCGGCGCGCGCCGCTTCGATCGTCGCGTTCAGTGCCAAAAGATTGGTTTGGCTGGCGACTTTTTCTATTTGTTAGGAAATCTTGCCCACGTTCTGAATCTCGGAAAATAGACTCTTAATCTTTTCCTTAATATCCTCGATCACATTAGGGGAAACATAGGTCCCACCGAGCTGCTCGCTCAATCGCTATACTCCGAGTTACGACTAAGGCGCCGATCATACACGACAAACCCTGAACCAAACCTTACATTAAAAGCTTTAGATTTGGTTAACAGGCATTCTTTTGAAGTGGTAACAATTGCTTGCGCAACGGTCACGTCCCTTAAAACGCAGCCGATTTCTTATCAATTCATGAACGGTTTGTCACCGTCTACTGTAACTCGATGCATAAACCTGCGTTTACCTGGGTAGTCATTTAGCGCGTAGTGCATGACGCAACGGTTATCCCAGAACGCTACAGATCCCTGTTCCCAGCGAAAACGGCACGTGAATTCCGGGCGGGCGCAATGTGCGAATAAGTATTCTAGCAACGGTTTGCTTTCTGCCTCGGTCATGCCTTCGAGCGCGATGGTGAACGGTCGGTTCACGAATATGCTTTTGCGGCCTGTCTCCGGGTGTGTGCGAACGACAGGATGAATATTGTCGATGGCATCCGCGTCGGGGTCGATATCGTCTCTTAATTTTGTCGATCGCGTATCATTCCGGTCGGAGCGGCTGCTCGTATCCGTCAGGGTCCGGCTGCTGTGGAGCGCATTCAGACTGCACAGCAATTCCTTCATGCCATCCGATAGCGCCTCATAAGCTAAATATTGGTTGGAGAACATGGTGTCACCACCCCGAGAGGGAACGTCGAGCGCGTAGAGGATCGAACCCAATGGCGGTGTCTCGAGATTGGTGAGGTCGGAATGCCACACCCCGCCGATGTTCTTTTCGGCATCCGGGTCCTTGAGAACCGGCAGAATTTCCGGATGGCCTTCCAGGTTCACATATTGTGGATGCACGTTGAGGGTACCGAAGCGCCGACCGAACGCCTTGTGCTGGTCCGGGCTCAATTCTTGATTGCGGAAGAAGATGACCTGATGGTCGAGCAAGGCTTGCCGGAGTTCGCCGATTACGTTGTCACCAATGTCGTCGGACATATCGATCCCATGAATGACGCCGCCGCATGCGCCTGCAAGGCGCTCAATTTCAAATTCGGCCATATTCTAATCCCTCCGATGATAGGAAGTAAGTTTCGAGCTTTCTGGTGTACGGTCAAGCACCTTGCCGAGTGGACGGTGTTGGCTAATTCTTTGGCAAAGGAGATGCCTATGAGTTACCAGCACATAGAAGTGCAACCCGTTGCGGGGGCAATTGGCGCCGAAATATTCGGTGCGGACTTGCGCGAAGACTTAGTAGATGACGTGGTTTCGGAAATTCGCCAAGCCTTGATCGACAATCTGGTGATTTTTTTCCGCGAACAGTATATCTCCGACGACGATTTGGCGCGGTTCGGGCGTCGCTTCGGCGATTTGGCGGAATTGCCGCCGCACCGGCAGGTTCCGGGTAAGTTCCCCGAACTCTTGATCGTCGAAAA
>CAJWTF010000155.1 GCA_913046825.1 uncultured Rickettsiales bacterium
AGGTCGAAAGTTTTTACACGCAAAGATTCAACAAATGGCGGGTCAAAAATTCGCATTCCGACACCGGCGATTAAAATCACTATACAGACCAGAGTTGCAACCGGGATTTTCCAAAGCCGCCTGCCCGAATCTTTATCGCCGTCGTCATCTGAATCCAGTTCGGTTTTTTTTACGGGAGGTGCCTTTCGTTGCCAGGGGAGCAAGGTTTGAACTCTCGCCCAAACGCCAGAAATATCTCGAGTGCCTTCCAGTGTGGCGGCGTTGGCCATGTAATGAACTCCTCCGGCAACGTGATAGGTGAGGTGTGACCGCAATTTAAATCTAGGCCCAAATTTTCGGTCTAAAGCTTACTCTGCGTCAAGGATTCAAACTGGACGCGGGATGAATTTCGAGAAGTTAGCGTGTCAGCGGCTGGCATGACGCTGTTTTCCAAGCGCTCCGCCTCGGCCTCCAATTCAAGTACCGTCTTTCCGGAGTTCTGTCGATCAGCAAACGATACGGCTGCCCAAATGGCTGAAATCAAGCAAATTCCAACTAGTAACGCCCGAATATAGGAATGAGCCATAGATCTGGTTTCGTTTGCTTGGATTGCCTAACTCTTTTGTCGTTGAGATTCCTTAGTGATGCCCATATTGAATAGAATTTAGGCCTTGCCATGCTCCGTGACGATTGCCTCAAGTTGGGCGATCAAGACGTCCCGGTAATCTGCATGCGTTAATTTTCGGTTTGTTCGTAAGGTAAGCAGGTCGCCGTCGCTTTCCGGAAGAATTGTGATCATATCGTTTTCCCTTCTCGTGCAGTTATGGGGTCAGAGGCGGAGATTCATTGATGGAGATCAGTTACGAGGAGACTTGACGGATATTGTTGCAAGATGTAGAACAAAACAAGAACATAAAAGAACACGTACAGCCAAGGTAGGAGTCACGAATGCCCATCGCCGCACTTGCCCTGCCGGATCAAACCGGCACTCGCCCCGTCAATCGTGATCTGCTTGCCGATTTGCGCCGACAGGTCGCGGATTTGGAGCGCGCTGGACAGGTGAGGGAAGGTGCGGTGGCGCTAGGCGTACCGGAGATCGATCGCCATTTGCCCGATGGTGGTCTGGCGGGTGGAGCCGTGCATGAGGTGCTCGGCGGGGCCGTCACGGGGTTCGCTGCATCGATCGCGGCCCAGCTCGATGGACCGGTGCTTTGGTGCCTTGGTGCGTCCCGGCGTGAAGACCCCTACGGGCCTGGTTTGAAAGCGCTGGGGTTCAATCCGGAGCGCCTCATTTTGGCGCGTTGCCGTGGATTGAAGGAAATGCTCTGGACGATGGAGGAGGGGCTCCGCTCGACGGCGCCGTCTCTTGTGATCGCGGAGCCGGAAGCGAATATCGGACTGATTGAGAGTCGGCGTCTGCAGTTGGCAGCGGAAGCGGGCGGTACATTGGGTCTCATCCTACGCGATGGTGGAGAAGCCGGACGATTGGCGCCCAGCGCCGTCGCCAGCCGATGGCAAGTCGACCCCGCATCGGGCGGCGGTTGGCATCTGACGTTGCGGCGCTGCCGCGGTGTGACGATATCCCGGGACGAATGGAAGGTAAGGTACAATGACGCGACGGGTCATCTCGCTCTGGCTGCCGAGGCTGGGGACCGACCGGGTGCGACGGCGGACCGGCTCTGTCCCGTCTAATCATCCCTTTGTTCTCACAGCGGACAGTCATGGCCGGCGCCTACTGACGACGGTCGATGGAGCGGCGGCGGCAGCTGGCCTATCCACCGGCATCTCACTCGCCGATGCGCAGACGCTGGTGCCGGACGTTATCGTACAACCCGACGACCCAGCAAAAACGGCGACATTGCTTGGGCGCTTGGCGGATTGGTGTGGCCGTTACACGCCTTGGACGTCGGTCGATGGAGAGGATGGTATCTGGCTCGATACTGCCGGTTGCGCTCATCTCTTTGGTGGCGAAGAGGCGTTGCTCAAAGATTTGCTCACCCGTCTCTCGCATCTTGGTTTCAGTGCGCAAGCGGCCATGGCATCGACACCGGGAGCAGCCTGGGCGTTGAGCCGGTTCGCGGACGAGACGGTCATTGTCGAGGGGGATGAGATGCGGCGTTGGATCGCGTCACTGCCGGTCGCGGGCCTGCGCTTGACGCCCGAAGTGGCATCATCCTTGAGCCGGCTCGGCCTTCGCCGGATCGGCGATCTCTATTCACTACCCCGCGCACCCTTTGCTGCCCGGTTCGGCGAGGAGACTGCGCGCCGCCTCGATCAGGCGTTGGGACACGTCTCGGAGCCTATCTCTCCCCGCCGCTATGTGGCGCCTTTCCGCAGTCGTCTTGCCTTCGCTGAGCCGATTGGACATGCGGATGACATTACCCGGGGGTTGGATCATTTATTGGAGGATTTGTGCGATCAACTGAGCCGTGCCGCGCGGGGGGGCAGACGCCTTGAACTGACTCTTTTTCGGATCGATGGATCGGTGCAGGAAGTGGCGGTCGGCACGGCCCGTGCGACCCGCACAGCCCGGCATCTGGCCCGCCTCTTTCAAGAACGTCTGACGACGCTCGATCCTGGTTTCGGTGTTGAAACCATGACCCTCTCGGCACCGGCGACAGAGAAGCTGGAGGCTGATCAAACGATCCTGAAAGGAGAAGCGGGAGACGCCACCGAATCCATGGGGGCTTTGTTGGATAGGCTCGGCAACCGGCTCGGCTTCGGCCGGCTGCATTCTCTGCAACCGGCGGAAAGTCACCTGCCAGAGAGCGCGCAGCGTTTGATGCCGGTTTCATTAGAGAGGGAGGAGCCCGCCGTGTCGCGGTGGGAGGGTGAGGGCCCGTGCGTTGAAAGGCCCATTCGGCTGCTAAGCGATCCGGAACGCATGACGCCGATGACACCGGAGGAGGGAGACGGCGCTCCACCATCGGTCTTCCGTTGGCGGCGGCAACTCTATCAACTTCGCCGCATCGAAGGGCCGGAACGAATTGCCCCCGAATGGTGGCGTCAGGACCAGTCCTGGACCGGAGGTACGCGCGATTATTGGCGTATCGAGGATGCCGAAGGGCGGCGTCTTTGGCTCTATCGCGAAAGTGGCGGCGCTGAGGAAAGTCGCTGGTTCGTGCATGGCTTGTTTGCCTGATGTCGTCTTACGCCGAACTCGAGGTCACTACGAATTTCAGTTTTCTGCGCGGCGCGTCGCATCCGGAGGAAATGGCATTGCAGGCCGCAGCGTTCGGTTATACCGCAATCGGCATTACCGACCGTAACAGTTTAGCCGGTGTTGTGCGCGCTCATGTCACAGCCAAGGAAGCGGGCATTAAGCTTTGCGTTGGAGCGCGGCTCGATCTCGTCGATAGTGTCAGCTTGTTGGCTTATCCGACTGACCGTGCCGCCTATGGCCGTCTTTCTCGATTGATCACCACCGGCCGTCGCCGCGCGCCGAAAGGCGAGTGCGAGATAGGACGCCAAGACGTGCTGGAATGGGGGGAGGGTATTATCTTTCTGGTGGTGCCACCGACAGACCTCACCATTTCTGTGCTTGGGGCGCAAATCAGCGAACTGATCACCGCTTTCCCGGGGAATTGTTATATCGTGGCCAATCACCTGCTGTGCGGGGGTGATACGGCGCGGCTGGCTTGTCTGGCTGATCTCGCGTTGGCGCATGGCATACCGTTGGTCGCGGCGAACGATGCACATATGCATAGCGCCGCGCGCCGGCCTCTCGCCGATGTCGTCACCTGTATCCGCGAGAAATGCACCTTGGACGAGGCCGGACATCGTTTGGTAGCGAATGCGGAGCGTCACTTGAAGCCGTCGGAGCAAATGGCGCTGCTGTTTCGGGACTATCCTGATGCCATTGCCCGAACCGTGGAGATCGCCGAGCGATGCCGGTTTAGCCTTGATGAATTGCGCTATGAATATCCCGATGAAGTGTCGCCGGACGGGACGCCGCCACAAGAAGCGCTCGAAGCGATGACTTGGGACGGGGCAAAGCAACGCTATCCGGGTGGTGTTCCGCGCGGTGTTCGCGAGCAAGTCGAGCATGAGCTGAAATTGGTCGGCGAGCTCTCCTACGCGCCGTATTTTTTGACGGTCCACGACGCGGTTCGCTTCGCGCGGGCGAACGATATTCTTTGTCAGGGGAGAGGGTCGGCGGCAAACTCCGCCGTTTGTTATTGCCTCGGCATCACCGCTGTCGACCCTTCAAAGGTCGATCTCCTGTTCGAACGTTTTGTCTCGGCGGAACGAAACGAGCCGCCGGATATCGACGTCGATTTCGAGCACGAGCGCCGCGAGGAAGTCATCCAATATATCTACGAGAAATATGGCCGTGAGCGGGCCGGGATGACGGCGACGGTGATCCACTACCGCACCCGCCGTGCCATCCGCGAGGTCGGTAAGGCGCTCGGCCTGTCCGAAGATACGGTCGCTACGTTGGCCTCACAGACTTGGGGGCGCTGGGGGGATGGGGTGGAGGATGAAAGGGCGCAGGAGCTCGGGTTCGATCTCTCCGACCGGCGGCTTCGTCTCGCACTTCGGTTGACCAAGGAACTGATCGGATTTCCCCGCCACCTCTCGCAGCATGTGGGCGGTTTCGTCATCACTCGGGGACGCCTCGACGAGGTGGTACCAGTTGAGAACGCGGCGATGGAGGACCGCACCGTGATAGAGTGGGACAAG
The DNA here is from genome assembly GCA_913046825.1 of uncultured Rickettsiales bacterium. The sequence goes on from CAJWTF010000155.1 coordinate 4,663, forward strand.
GACGATCTCGATGCGCTCGGTATTCTCAAAATCGACGTGCTGGCGCTTGGTATGTTGAGCTGTATTCATCGGGGCTTCGATCTGTTGCGCCGCCATCATGGCCGCAACTATGATCTGGCGACTGTCCCACCCGAAGACAGCGCGGTCTACGACATGCTGTGCCGGGCGGACTCACTCGGCGTGTTCCAGGTCGAGAGCCGGGCCCAGATGTCTTTCCTACCACGCATGAAGCCACGCAATTTCTACGATCTGGTGATTGAGGTGGCGATCGTCCGGCCGGGTCCGATCCAGGGCGATATGGTGCACCCATATCTCCGTCGCCGGAACGGGGAAGAGAAGGTGACCTATCCTTCGGAAGCGCTGCGGCAGGTGCTGGAGAAAACCCTCGGCGTGCCGCTGTTCCAGGAACAAGCAATGAAGATCGCCATTGTTGGTGCTGGGTTCGAGCCTTCAGAGGCTGATAAATTACGCCGTGCGATGGCGACTTTTCGCAAGACCGGCACCATTCATACCTTCCGCGAGAAGTTCATCGATGGGATGGTGGAGAACGACTACGGGCGTGAATTCGCTGAGCGTTGCTTCCAGCAGATCGAAGGATTCGGCGAGTATGGGTTCCCGGAAAGCCATGCGGCGAGTTTCGCACTCCTGGTCTATGTATCCGCCTGGCTGAAATGCCGTTATCCGGCAGTTTTCGCGGCAGCCCTGTTGAATAGCCAGCCGATGGGTTTCTACGCGCCGGCACAGATCATCCGAGATGCCCGCGAACACGGCATCGAGGTGCGGCCCGTCGACGTCAATTATTCCGAATGGGACTGTACCCTGGAGACTGGTGGGGGTGCACCCGATGGGCCGGGTGGCGGCTACGCGCTGCGGCTCGGTTTTCGACAAGTGAAGGGGGTGGCCGAGGTAGACGCCGAATGGTTGGTTGCGGCGCGGGGCAACGGCTATCGCGATCCGCTCTCGATCTGGCGGCGGGCCAGCATCGCGGCCCCGACGTTGGAGAAACTGGCGCGAGCAGATGCCTTCGCCTCGATGGGGATGCCGCGGCGAGATGCCTTGTGGGCGATCAAACCGTTGCGGCGTACCATGTCGCCCTTACCGCTCTTCGCGGCCGCGGGTGCGGCTGAGCTTGGAGAAGAACCGGACGTGCTGTTGCCGCGCATGACCGTCGGTGAAGAAGTGGTGGAGGATTACGCAAATCTACGTCTGACCCTGCGGTCGCATCCATTACGTTTGTTGCGTCATCGTTTGCGCCAGACGACGACGTCGGGCCGTCTGGTCGATACGAAGGACGGCGCGAAACTTTCGGTCGCGGGGCTCGTGCTGGTACGCCAACGACCGGGAACGGCAAAGGGTGTGATCTTCGTGACGCTCGAGGACGAGACCGGTGTAGCCAATATCATTGTCTGGCCGAAAGTATTGGAGGAGCACCGCCGCGTCGTCCTGACGGCACGCTTGATGCGGGTGACAGGCACGTTGCAGCGGGAAGGGATCGTCACACACCTCATCGCGGATAAGATCGAAGATATGTCGTATTTGCTCGATAGCCTTGGAGGAGAGGAGGGGTTTCAACTCACCTTCGGTCCGGGCGACGGCGTCTCCAACCCCGGTCGGGAGGAGAACCCTCCACCGCTAAAGCGTTTTGCCGCTATCGCGTCACCGCGCCATCCGCGGGAACAAGCGAAGATAATTTTCCCCGGCAGCCGGGATTTTCATTAAGCGAGATTTAACCCGGCGTGTCGGTTGCGAAAACGCGGTCGCGGGATTGGCCCTTGAACTCCACGACGTTCCCGGTGCCGTCCCGGCATTGCATGATACCCTGCTCCGCAGGCTTTCCCTCGAAGGAGATACGCGGTGTCAAAATCCAGTCGACGTTCGCGGCGTTCAAGCGGTCCGCCATTTCTTGCCAATTATCGAGATCCAGGATCACGCCGAAATGCCGTAGTGGCGAGGTCGCGCCGTCGGACGGTATTGTGCCAGCGTCCTGGCCCGCGTCCTTGGGCGAGAGGTGGGCGACGATATGATGGCCGAAAAAGTTGATGTCGAACCGGCCCTTGGTCTCCCGGCCGACGCTACATCCCAAAGTCTTTACATAGAAATCTTTCGCCCGGCTTAGATCGTCGACGGGAATGGAGAGATGAAAAAGTGGCTCCATGGGCAGCACCATTCTAAAAAATTAGTCCTTTACAGAGCGATCTAGAGAGCGAATTTGGTGCTACAAGCGCAAGCGCCCCAATAAAGTGAGAGACAGCGATGACTGATGGCCAAAAGAAGACGATTATAATTGACGGTGACGTCCATCCCAGCGCCTTGGTGTTGCTGGAGGCACGTTCGGATATCGAGCTGATGCGAGTACCGCTGGAAGACTATGAGGCACTATCCGCAGCGGTGCCCGCCGCCAACGGCATTTTGGCGCGCTCCGCCAGAATTACACCTGAATTGCTCGCAAACGCGAACGGTCTCGAAGTGGTCTCTCGCCATGGGGTTGGGTACGACCGGGTCAATGTGGAAGCATTGAGCGCACGGAATATCCCGTTGACCGTCACCGGCACCGCGAATTCGCCGACTGTCGCGGAGCACGCGATGATGTTTATGCTGGCGTGCGCCAAGCGTCTCCGCCCGACCGACCGCCGTACTCGTGAGGGCGATTTTCTGAAAGCGCGCCAAGAATTGGGGCGTGTTGAATTGTTGGAAAAGAAAGTCCTGATTATCGGTTTCGGGCGGATCGGCAAAATTGTCGCCCGACGTTGCCAAGGCTTCGATATGGAGGTCCTGGCCTATGATCCCTATATCGACCAACAGGTAATCCAGGATGCGGGCGCGACCCCGGTCGAGAACTTCCGTGAGATCCTTGGTGAGATCGATTTTCTTACGCTACATATCCCGCTCAGCGATGAGACGGAGAACCTGATCGGTGCCGAGGAATTGGTTCAGTTGAAAGCGTCGGCCATCCTGGTGAATTGCGCGCGCGGTGGCATCGTCAACGAAGATGCTTTGTATGAGACCTTAAAGGCGGAGAAAATATTCGGTGCTGGGATCGACGTCTTTGCGATCGAACCGACGCCGGGAGATCATCCGCTCTTTACCTTAGATAATGTCCTGGTGAACCCGCACGCGGCGGCGTCGGCCGTGGAATGCTTGGAGCGGATGGGCGTGCAGGCGGCGCAGAATATACTGGATCAATTTGACGGCAAGCTCGATCCCGATATGGTTGTGAACCAGGACGTGCTTTAGCGGGCCAGCATTTCTCCATAGAGAGCCAATGTTTGTGCATTGATGATCTTCTCCGCGAAGATCGTCTCAGCGCGGTGGCGTGCATTTTCGCCGAGCCGTTGGCGGAGAGCCGGGTCAAGAATGAGGCGTTCTAGCGCATCGGCAAGTGGCTCGATGGTGCGGGCGGGGACGCGCAATCCGGTCTCACCGTCGATACAGACTTCGCGACACCCCGGTGCGTCTGTTGCGACCATCGGTCGCCCGCAAGCAGCGGCTTCCAGTAAGGACTTTGGTAACCCTTCCCGGTAGGACGGCAGGACCGCGATAT
>CAJWTF010000156.1 GCA_913046825.1 uncultured Rickettsiales bacterium
GTCATAATCGGTGGAAACAGTTTCCGGGTTACAGTTGACCATGATCGTCTCGTACCCGGCTTCGCGCAGCGCCATGACCGCATGAACGCAGCAATAGTCAAATTCGATGCCTTGGCCAATCCGATTCGGGCCGCCCCCCAAAATGACTACTTTTTCTCGATCCGTGATGTCGGTTTCCGACTCGCCCGGCTCAATACCGTCGCCTTCATAGGCGGAATACATATACGGCGTCATCGAGGGAAATTCGGCTGCGCAGGTATCGATTCGCTTGTAGACCGGTACCACGTCCACTGCGCGGCGGCGCAACGCCACCTCGGGGCCGGACAATCCAGTCAATTCACCGAGACGTTCATCCGAGAAGCCCATTTTCTTATACCGCAGAATATCGAGCTTCTTCTCCGGGAACCCGCCATCGCGCAAGCGCTCTTCCGCCGAAACGATGTCTTCGACCTGCCGCAGAAACCAGCGATCAATCTTACAAGCTTCGTAGATGGATTCGACGTCCAGGCCATAACGCAAGGCCTGCGCGACGAGCAGAATGCGATCCGGCACCGGACGGCGCAAAGCCGCCAGAATATTGGCTTGATCCACGACACCATCGACTTCCGCACCATCGATCTCGACCTCGTTCATGCCGGTCAGATCGGTTTCCATCGACCGCAGTGCTTTTTGCAGGCTTTCCGTGAAGGTCCGACCGATGGACATGGCCTCGCCGACGGATTTCATTGCCGTCGTCAGGGTCGCTTCGGCACCAGGAAATTTCTCGAAGGTGAAGCGAGGCATCTTGGTGACCACATAGTCGATGGTGGGCTCGAAGCTCGCGGGGGTGACTTTGGTGATATCGTTGTCGAGTTCGTCGAGCGTATAACCGACCGCCAATTTCGCGGCGATTTTCGCAATCGGGAAGCCGGTCGCCTTCGATGCCAAGGCCGAGGAACGAGAGACACGCGGGTTCATCTCGATCATGACGAGGCGCCCATCGTCCGGATTGACCGCAAATTGTACGTTGGAACCACCGGTCTCGACACCGATTTCCCGCAGACATGCGATCGAGGCATTCCGCATGATTTGATATTCTTTGTCAGTCAACGTCAGCGCAGGCGCCACGGTTATCGAGTCGCCGGTGTGAATGCCCATCGGATCGATATTTTCGATCGAGCAGATAATGATGCAGTTATCCGCGTTGTCGCGGACGACCTCCATTTCGAATTCTTTCCAGCCGAGTACCGATTCCTCGACCAGCACTTCGGAGGTCGGCGAGGCATGTAAACCGCTTTCCACGATCTCAAAATACCCTTCACGGTTGTAGGCAATACCGCCGCCAGTGCCGCCAAGCGTGAAGGACGGCCGCAAAATTGCCGGCAGTCCTATCTCTTCCAAAGCCGCCTTGGCTTCTTCCAAATTGTGGATGAGGTAGCTGCGCGGACATTCGAGGCCGATGCTCTCCATCGCCTCGCGGAACAATTGGCGGTCTTCGGCCTTGGCAATCGCATCTGCCTTGGCCCCAATCAGCTCAACTCCGAGGCGTTCCAGAACACCGTTATGCCACAGATCGAGCGCGGTATTAAGACCCGTTTGCCCACCCAAAGTCGGCAGCAAGGCGTCGGGGCGTTCGCGCTCCAAAATCTTAGCGACGATTTCCGGCGTGATCGGCTCCACATACGTGGCGTCCGCCAAGCCCGGATCAGTCATGATCGTGGCCGGATTGGAGTTCACCAGGATCACCCGGTATCCCTCTTCTTTCAGTGCCTTACAGGCCTGAGTTCCAGAATAGTCGAATTCGCAGGCCTGGCCGATGACAATCGGCCCGGCTCCAATGATCACAATCGACTTAATATCGGTGCGTTTGGGCATTCAAATTGCTTCGCTGGAGGGGCGTTGGGCGGACATTACCGAGGGTCGCGGCAATGTCAAAAAGAATGTCACGATTCACCCCCCATCAAGTGGATTTTTATCTATCCGGTAAAAGTCGGACGCCCCTCGATGTCGTATTGTGGATCGCTGTAGCCGGGAGTCGAGGGATGCCCGGATGCCACCAGCTTATCGATCAATGCCTCGTCTTCCGGGGAAAACTCGTAATCGAGCGCCTCCAAATAGCCGTTCCAGTGGGCCACTGTGCGCGGCCCGGCGAGCACGCTGGTGACAATCTTGTTGTTCAGCACCCAAAGCGTCGCAAAGATCCCCGCCGACATGCCGCGCTTTTCCGCATGCACCTTAATCTTCTGCGCCATGACCAGCGATTCTTTACGGAACTCGGTCTCCATGATGCGTTGATCACCGCGCCCGGCGCGCGTGCCCTTACCCGGTTTCACCTTTGGATCGTACTTCCCCGTCAGGACGCCGCGCGCCAGCGGCGAGTATGGCACGACACCCAAGCCATAATGCTGGCAGGCCGGCAGAACTTCGACTTCAGGCATCCGGTTCATGGCGTTGTAATAGGGTTGGCAGACGATCGGCTTCGGCACGCCCATCTGCTCGCACAGGCGCACGATTTCCGCCATTCGCCAGGAACGATAGTTAGAAAGCCCCCAATAGAGCACCTTACCGGACGCGATGATATCCCCCATGGCCGCCACCGTTTCTGCCAGCGGCGTCTCATGGTCTTCCTTGTGCAGGTACCAGATATCAATCCAATCGGTCTGCAGCCGAGTTAGGCTTTCATCTATGCCAAGCATCATATGCCGTTTGCCAAGACGGGTATCAAACTTGGCGGGGCCGCGCCGTGATCCGATTTTCGTCGCTAGAACCCATTGCTTGCGGTCCTTTTTCAGCAGTTTACCAAGGATCTTCTCCGAATTACCGCCGCTATAGCCATCCGCCGTATCGATAAAATTGACGCCCCGTTTGCGGGCCGAGTCGATAATGCGAGCGACGGACTTGTCGTCACTGGCGCTGCCGAACATCATCGCACCGAGGCAGATAGGCGAGACTTGCAGACCGCTATCGCCGAGTTGCAGGTACTCCATATTTCGTCTCCCTTGGGGAATTTATGCGTTGTTGGTCGGAACTTTATCGTGTGGTGCTGGTCCTGCAAAGTTGTGATCCCACCGCGTCCCGACTAAAAGAAACCCGGTTTAAATGGGGAAAATCACATGTCGCGCGAATATCCCGACTTCCCAATGGTCGGCGTCGGCGTCGTCGTCTGGAAAGAAGATGAAGTCCTGTTAATTCAACGGGGAAAACCACCGCGCGCCGGATCTTGGAGCTTGCCCGGTGGGCGCCAGGAGCTGGGTGAGACAACGCGAGAAGCGGGCCGCCGCGAGGTATTGGAGGAGACCGGGACCGATGTCGACATAAAGGGCTTGGTCGATGTCGTCGATTCGATAAACCGTGATGACGACGGCCGCGTCCGCATGCAATTCACATTGGTCGACTACTGGGCCGAATGGGTGGCAGGAGAGGCAAAAGGGGGCACCGACGCGATGGATGCCCGCTGGGTCCATCCGGACGACTTGCCCGACTACAATTTGTGGGATGAAACGCTGCGGGTCATTGAGCTGTCGGCTAAAGCCCGAACCTGACTTAAGATTGTGCCTTCAAAAAGGCGCGCATGTGAAAACCCGCCTGCTGCGGCGAGTATGTGTAATTCAAGCCGACGGGGCAGTGCCGCCGCGCCGGGCATCCAAGCGACAAACAATCGCTCCCCGCATCCGTATTTAGATGGCCCGCACACACCGGTACATCATAGCCGTCGTCGCTGAACGCTCCGACCGGACATGCCGAAAGGCACGGCTTATCTGCACAGGTCTCACATGGCCATGGACGTTCGTCTCGAGGGGGCAGGTCAATGACCTCGCTTAAAGCCAAAGCACCCCGATACGCATGCCAGAGACCGTATTCCGGATGAATTAAGATGCCCAATGGCGACGAGTGAACCGGCTCTGCCTTTTGCGCCCAGCGTTGAAACGGCAGAAATGGCGGACCACCGAACGGATACAGCGCTTCAGCACCGACGCTCGACGCCACGGCGTCGATGGCGCATTTTGACCAATGGTCCAATGCGGTCGGCAAATCAAAGGGCATTTCGGTGAATTCGCCCCATATGTCCGGCCCAGCGTTTCCAACTAAAATGAGTATCGTTACATTCCCCGGGATCCCATCCTCCAGCTCCGGGTGAAATCCGCCGCGCGGGATCAGCCCGTATCCAGCAAAAGTATCCGTTAACGCCTTGTATGATGGGATCTGCTCAGTCATCGCCAGGGCTCCAGCCTTCCGGTGCCATCTCGAACCCGTCGAACTCGAAGCCGGGGGCAACGATGCAACTCACCAGGCACCATCCGTCTATCGGCTCCGCCGCTTGCCACGCGCCCTCGGGCACAACCGCTTGCGGCCGTTCACCTGTGGCCAAATCGGCACCTAACCTGACAGAGGTCTCCGATTCGCCGTCAGATGATATCGATAGCTGCAGTGCCGACCCAGCATGCCAATTCCAAATTTCGTCAGCATCCGTCACGCGATGCCAATGGGAACGTTCATTAGCCTCCAAGAGATAGTAAATGGCAGTCGACGCCGCCCGATCGAGACCCGCCGCCTTCGCACGATAGGTCTCTCTGTACCAACCACCTTCGGGGTGCGGCTCCAACTGAAGTGCTGTGATAATATTTTCTGGGTTCATTATAATCATTGGCCTAGGCTATACAGATGTGGAGTGACGTTGTCGATTTGCACGAGTTCTACCGTTCGCGCCTGGGACAGGTGGCGCGCCGCCTGATCCGGCAGCGAATTCGCATGCTATGGCCAGACGTGCGGGGCATGACGGTGCTGGGAGTTGGATACGCGACACCCTATTTGCGCCCGTTCCTGGACGAAGCCGAACGAGTCGCATCGCTGGCCCCCGCAGCGCAAGGTGTCATGGCCTGGCCGAGCGACGAGCCGGGCCTCGTCACCCTTGCTGACGAAGCGGAACTTCCATTCCCCGACCTCTCTGTGGACAGGCTGTTGCTGGTTCACGCCGCCGAGTATAGCGAACATCTGCGCGGCATGATGCGGGAGGCATGGCGCGTGCTGTCGGGCAATGGCCGGCTGTTGATCGTCGCCCCCAATCGTCGCGGTATTTGGGCGCGAATTGAGAGCACGCCTATCGGACATGGCCACCCGTATAGCTCAGGTCAACTCAAACGCCTATTGCGGGATTGCCTATTCACGCCGCTGCACACGGAACACGCCCTCTACCTGCCGCCGACCCAACAACGCGTGTTGTTGCACTCCGCCGCTGCATTCGAGCAAATCGGCGATCGGTTTTTCAACGCCGTCTCGGGGGTAGTGATGGTCGAGGCAACAAAGCAGGTCTATGCCGCGACACCGGCAACAAAAACCGCACAACGCCGCCGCCTCATCGCCTTACCGAGCCAACAGGAAGTAGCGAATGGGCGGCTCAATGTTCGAAACGCTCCTCCTCGTCAGCCGAAAGACTAGCTTCACAAGCTTCTGGCGAGTCGGCCTCTACGATCCACCGAGCGATGCCATAGGCAAAGCCCTGCCGGCCCAGCGCGGCGAGATCTCGGTCCCGAAATGTCTCCCGATTATCCTTCCGCCACGGTCCGATCCGCCGTCGGCGCGCATAAGCAATGGCGGCGCGGCGATCCGGATCGAGCTCATTTTCAAACACACTCTTCAGCGCCGCGTTGATGATGTCTTCCGACACACCCTTCATCGATAATTGATATTGGATACCACGCCGTGACGTGCCGCGGCGGAACAGGCTGCCCACCCGCATTTCAGCATAGGCTTTGTCATCCAAATAACCCCATTTCTGAAAACGCTGGATGATCCTGTCGATGGCTTCCACCCCCTCGTCGCGGTCCGTGTCGTGAGTCCGCGCCGAACGCTCAACGCGGCGCATCAATACCCGGCGGAGATTCTCCGACGAACTCGCATAGCGTTCTAAATAGTACAGGCCCACGCGCTCAAGGTGCTTCGGAGTGGCTTTCTTTGGCAGGTGTTTTTTCCACTGGTCTTCTTCTTTTGCCTCCGCCTCGGAATTTTTTTTCGAAGAGTGGTTAATTTTATTTAACCCTTGTGATGGCCATCACAGCAAAGCTGCCCAGCATCCATCATAGTGTCAACCATAGAGACGGTTGCAAGACAGTCTCGAAACGGATCGGAACGCAGCGTCGTACGCCCACCCTGCCCCTCCCAATTGGCATCGGCACTGCGAACCAAAAAACCAACGGCGGCGAGCCTTTCGCCGCCTTTGGCCGTTTTGGACCTTGAATTCATGCAAATCGGTCTCGACTCGGCGGTTTCCCAACATTTGAAAATCACGCGAACGCATTGACAGTCTGTACCGAATGCGCTGATACTCCGCGCCCTGCCGCCTCGCGGGAGATTATTTTTTGTACTTATGGCAGGAGGATAAGGCCGTGAACACAGCCGTCATGCCCACCTACGGGCGGGCCGATATATCATTCGAAAAAGGTGAAGGCGTCTATCTTATTGCGACGGATGGGCGACGATACCTTGATTTCGGATCGGGTATCGCTGTGAATGCGCTCGGCCATTCCCACCCCAAGCTGGTGAAGGCGCTGCAGGATCAAGTGGGCACGTTGTGGCACACATCGAACCTATACCATATCCCGCAACAGACGGCGCTGGCGGAGCTCCTCTGCAAGACGTCGTTCGCGGATTTGGTTTTTTTTGGAAATTCCGGCGCCGAAGCGGTCGAAGGCTGCATCAAGCTGGCCCGAAAATATCAAGACGCCATAGGGCATCCGGAAAAGTTCCGCGTCATCACCTGTTCCGGTTCTTTCCATGGACGGTCGTTTGCAACGCTGTCCGCCTCTAAGAACCCGAAACATTTGGCCGGTTTTGGACCGGAGACCGAAGGCTTCGATCAAGTTTCGTTTGGCAACTTGAATGAGCTACGTAACGCCATTACCGGCGAGACCGCAGCCATCGTCGTCGAGCCGATCCAAGGCGAAGGCGGTATCCGTCCTGCGGATACCGAGTATTTAAAAGGATTGCGTACGACGGCGGACGAATACGGTCTGCTGTTGATCTTCGACGAGGTGCAGACCGGCATGGGACGCACGGGCAAACTCTGGGCGCATGAATGGGCCGGGATAGAGCCGGACGTCATGGCGGCGGCCAAAGGCCTCGGCGGCGGTATGCCGATTGGTGCCATCATGGCAACGGCGGACGCCGCACAAGGCATGGTGCCAGGCACTCATGGCAGCACTTATGGCGGCAACTATCTGTCGGCAACGACGGCGCTGACGGTGCTGGAGGAAATCACCCGCGACGGTTTCCTCGATGGCGTGCAAAAGGCCGCAGGCTATCTGCTGGAAAAGGCGGAAGACCCGGCGAAGATGATCCGCATGATCATCCTCGAAATGGAGGAAACGCTGGTCGAGGTCCGCGCAAGCGCCGCGCGCACCATCGCGGACCAGAAGGAAATGCACCGCCACACGGTGAAGCTGGACAAGCTGCAGAGCGACTGGGCTGAGAAGGCGCAGCTCGCACTCTCCAAGGACCGCGAGGATCTGGCCCGCGCCGCGCTGGTGGAGAAGAAGAAGGCCGCCGACATGAGCGAACAGCTCAAGGCGGAAATCGCGGTGCTCGACGATTCGCTGCGCGCCTATGAGGAAGACATTCACAAGCTGCAGAGCCGGCTGCGCGAAGCCCGCAGCCGCCAGACCGCGATCGCCGCGCGTCTCGAAAGCGCCGAGAACCGCGTCAAGCTGCGCAGCCTGATGACCAACGAACGCGTCGACGATGCACTCAGCCGCTTCGACCAGCTCGAACGCCGGGTCGATTATGCCGAAGGCCGCGCCGATGCGCTGAACATTGCCGATCAGTCGGACAAGCCCAGCCTGTCAGACGAGATCGCCGCGCTAGAGGGCGCCGATGCGATCGACGACGAACTCGAACAGATGAAAAAGGCGCTCGGCAAGGGCAGCGCCGGCAAGGAGGACTGACCCCATGGAAGAGATTATCATCATTCCCGCGATCTTCATCGGGCTTCCGTGGATCATCCTTCACTACATCACCAAGTGGAAGACCTCCGCGACGATCACCGGCGACGACGAAGCGCTGCTCGAGGAACTCTACAACCTCGCCAAGCGGCTCGATGACCGGATGGACACGGTCGAACGCCTCGTCGCCAGCGACAATCCCGAATTCCGTCCCGCCCGCATCGTCCACGACAGCGAACAGGAC
>CAJWTF010000157.1 GCA_913046825.1 uncultured Rickettsiales bacterium
CGGCCTGACGGGTCTTTATGATCGGCGATATCTGGAAGCGCATCTCAACGGATTGATTGAGCGTATTGCCTGTGGCCGACGCCATTTGTCGTTCATCATGTTCGATATTGATCATTTCAAGAAGATCAATGCTACACATGGGCATGCGGCGGGCGACGAAGTGCTGCAAGAGCTTTGCGCCAGGAGGGGGGGGCAGTTTCGAAACCGTGGCTAGGTACGGCGGAGAGGAGTTCGTCGTGGAGATGCCCGAAACCGACATGGGTGTCGCGACAACTGTTGCCGAGCGTCTCCGGCACGGCGTGGCGGATCAGCCATTCACCGCCATTACCGCCGATCAGAAGCTAGAAGTCATGATCAGTATCGGGGTGGCAAAGGTCGATGTGGCCGGCGGTGAGACAACGACCAGCTTGATCAATCGGGCGGACAAGGCGCTTTACATCGCTAAATCGAAAGGCCGCAATCGTGTCATGTGTTGGAGTGTGGACAGAATTTTAGATCCGACTGGCGCCAGTACGGGTTACGATACCTAAGAACGCCGTTCCGGCCATTCGCACAATTAAAATGCCGCCCCAAGAGGCGGCAATCGTAACACGCTAGTTTGGGCAAAACCTTATTTGATTTTGCCTTCCTTGAACTCGACATGTTTGCGCACGACCGGGTCGTATTTCCGCATGGTGAGCTTATCCGTCTGCGTGCGCGGGTTCTTCTTGGTAACGTAATAGTAGCCCGTATCCGCCGTGCTCACGAGCTTGACCAGAAGGGAACTTGGTTTTGCCATGGTCGTAATTCCATCTGCGCCTCGGTTCGCCGAGGCAGTGTCTAACATTGAAGAGCCGCACGATAACGGTCAAAGCGTTCAAGTCAAGCTCATTCGCGCTTGATGACCCGCACACCACGTCTGCGCGTCAGGACCAGCGTCGTGCGTTCGGCCTGTTCCGGCGATGAATTCCGCCAGCTGCGCCACGCCTCCTCAAGGACAAACTGTGTGACGCCCATAATTTTGAGCTGATCGAGGACTTTGGCGAGCGGGTACCATCCAATATCTTCCAATTCCTTGGTTTCAATCAAAGTGCCGCCAACTTTATCGCCATCGGCCAGGAAAAACCGCGTGTCGAAGCGAATCGGTGAATGAGTTGGTGTGACCGCGCGCACGATATAATCGAGACGGGCTGGTGAGGGGATCAATCCGGCATCAAGAAATGCCTGCGTAGCGGGTGTGGCACGGGTCGGCTCGAAAGTGCCTGGCTTTCCTACCATAACGCCGGTCTCCTCCCAAGTCTCCCGGATAGCCGTCCAGGCTAAGGCGCGCGCACGCCGTGGACCGCCGTGCCGGGCCAGCCTCGTTTCCACATCGGACCGGAGGTCGAGGGCGGAAGCGACCGCATGGTCGCCACGCTCCAGCGCGCCGCCGGGGAAGACATAGACCCCAGGCATGAACCGTGACGCCATGGGACGGCGTCCCAAGAGGACCTCCGGGCCATCGGGGTCACCCTTTAGCAATACGAGGCTCGCGGCGTGTCGCGGTCGCACCGGGCGGGCGGGCAAAGTTGAACGATCGCCGGCTTCCGTCGTCATGATTAGCTTCCTATAGGTGGTTTGGCAAATGCCAAGAGTTTCTCGTAGAGGGCGCGTTGTCGGAGGACGGCCTCGGCGATTTCAAGGTCCAGGTCCTCGCCTTCATGCGGCTGCCACGGACAAAGTTTCTTTAGCGTCAGCATTTTATCTTCCGTGGCCTGATTGGCGTTCCTTCGGGCCTGGAAATCGCGGCGGATCGTTTCCCCATCCGTTGCAGTAAACGTGTTGACCGCGGATGCGCTATCGCTGATGCGGCTGGTGCAGATTGTCGGTAAAACCCCCAATCGATGAAGGACATAGCCCGAGGGTGCGTGCATACGTGCCCAAGTGAGGACCAACTGGCCATCGTTCGGTAGTTTGCGAACTTGTTGCACGGTGCCTTTGCCGAAGCTACTAGCCCCTACAACAATCGCCCGACCTTGGTCTTGTAGCGCAGACGCGACAATTTCAGCGGCGGAGGCGGAAGCTCCGTCCAATAGAACGGCAATCGGCGTCTCTATGTCGACCGCGTCATTGTTGGCATCAAAATATTGCATGCTTCGCGGATGTCGTCCCTTTGTCCGCAGGATAGCGCCGCTTTTGAGGAACAGGTCAGCGACCTCAACCGCCTGATCGAGCAAACCTCCGGGATTGCCACGCAGGTCGATGATGATACCGCGGAGCGTGGGTTTGATTTTTTGCCGGGCTTCTTCCGCGGCTTCGCGCATTTCCCGCAAGGTATCTTGATTGAAACCGGTCAGCCGGATATGGGCGAAATCCTCACGTACACGCAGAAATACGGTTTGCTCAATGCTATAGGCCCGGGTGACGCTGACGGTGAAGGGCTCGTCCCGCGCATCGCGTCTGATCGTGAGTTGCACATTGGTTTTGACGGGTCCACGCAGCAAACCGATGACACGGCGGTGCGACAACCCCGAAATCGGCTGACCGGCAATAGCGAGGATGCGGTCGCCGACTTGCAAACCAGCGGTGTTGGCCGGTTGATCCGCCTTGACTGCGCTGATCAATGCGCCGTCGGCATGGGTCACAATGGAGGCTCCAATTCCACCGAAACCGTCCCGTTGCGCCCGTTCTTCACGTGCGGCCTCGGCTGTGGAATAGCGTGTATACTTATCGAGTTGATGGGCCATGTTCTCAAAAATCGCCGCATAAATTTCTTCGGCGGTGGCATCTTTAAGAATGCGCGAAGAATTTCGACCGGCTTCGATTAAGCGGGTCGCCGTCCGTGCCCATGCGACTGCATCGTCAGTCGCCTCCAACTTGGCAGTCGCCTCGGATTTGCCATCAACCAGTAAAGATACACGCCCGCTTTTTGGCGAGCGGATGACGGCCAAAGCAGGCTCAATGCGCCGCAAACCATTCAACCCTGTGAGGGCGAGATCGGCGATATCCGGTTTGTCGATGTAGACGTCCTGAATAAAGCTGAATCCGGCGTCCAAGACTATCTTCGCCTTTGCGGCGTCGAACTGTTTACTGTCATGGGTGACAACCGCTGTCGTACATCCTGATACGAAACCCATTAGCATCACTGGAAGCCAGATTACGGCTATCCTGCGCATCAATCGTTTGATGGGTTGAATGAGTCGTTGCATGCGGGAGATACCGATATCCTTCAATCGCCGGACCACATTAATTGAAGGTGACTTTGAGTCCAACCTATGGCTATCGCCGCCGCCGACTATTGTGCCGCCCCGGTCGTTTTTTTTGCCCACCTTTCTGTGGACGCTTGCCAGACACCTGATCTAAGTCCGCGAGTTCGAACACCAAGCTACCGGTCCGAGGTTCCGCCTCGAGTAATTCGGCCTTTACCCGGTGGCCCATCGTGAAAGTGAGCCCCGTAGCATCTCCTTTCAGGCAATGATGCGTTTCATCATGCTGATATCTGTCCCATGGCAAGGTGCGGATCGGTACGAAGCCGTCGGCGCGGGTCTCGTCAAGGCAGATGAAGAGACCGAACCGCGTCACGCCACTGATACGGGCCGTGAATACACTGCCGATTCGATCCGCGAGGAAGGCCGATGTGAACCGATCCAGCGCGTCCCGTTCGGCGGCGGCGGCGCGACGCTCGGTTGAGGATATTTTCTCGCCGATTTCGGTGAAGCTCTCATCTGCTTCCGGCGGCAGACCGCCTTCGCCTAGCTTAAACGCCCGAATCAGGGTGCGGTGGACCAATAGGTCTGCGTAGCGCCGGATAGGTGAAGTGAAATGACAATATCGCCGAAGTGCGAGACCGAAATGTCCGTTGTCTTCCGGACTGTAGACGGCTTTCGATTGGGCTCGAAGGATGAGATCGCTGACGATTTGCAGCTTGTCGGTCTCCGCCGCCTTTTCCAGCAGGTCCGCGAAATGATGGGGACGTAGCGTCCCGGCCCGTGCTAATTTGAACCCCAGCGCTCCGAGCGCCTCGCGGAGCGTCTCGATATTGCCCATGCTGGGTGGTTCGTGAATGCGGTACATCACCGGCATTTTACGTGATTGCAATGCCTCCGCCGCCGCGACATTGGCGGCGATCATGAATTCCTCGATAAGGCGGTGGCTGTCGAGACGGGTTCGGGGCAGAATTTTGTCGATCCAGCCCTCTTCGCTCAGAAGTACCTGCCGTTCGGGAATGTCGAGGTCGAGTGTACCTCGGTTGTCTCTAGCCCGTGCCAGGGCGGCGAAGGCACCGTAAAGCGGTTCAATGATGGTTTTCAGCAACGGACCGGTCTTGTCATCGGGCTGACCGTCGCGGGCACTCTGTGCTTGTTCATATGTCAGGCGGGCCGCTGAGCGCATCAAGCCCCTCTGAAAGGTGTGGCCGAGGAGTTGGCCTTGTGCGTCAATCTGCATATCGACGGCGAGACAAGCGCGATCTTCGCCCGGCCGCAGAGAACATAAATTATTTGAAAGTTTCTCCGGCAGCATGGGGACGACGCGATCGGGAAAGTAAGCCGAATTACCCCGTTCCCGGGCCGCTTTGTCCAAAGGATCGCCGTGGCGCACATACCAGGCGACATCCGCGATCGCGACGACAATGCGCCAACCGTCTCCGTTCTTCGGGTCTTCGTCCGGTGCCGCGAATACGGCGTCGTCGAAATCGCGTGCGTCGGCGCCGTCTATGGTGACGAGGGGCAAGGCTCGCAGGTCGTCGCGGCCATCCAACGCGACCGGGGTCGCGCGCTCCGCTTGTTCCAGGGCTCGGGGTGGGAATTCTACGGGCAGACCATGGGTGTGAATGGCGACGAGGCTGATTGATTTAGGGTCTTCGGAGGAGCCGATCCGATCCACGATACGTGCGCGTTGGTCCCGGCCACCGCCCGGAATGGATTCCGCGACAACGTATTCACCAGGCTCCGCACCGCCTTCGTGGTCGAGGGCGATGGAATAGGGATATTTGTGGCGCCGGTCTGTCGGGATGAGCCGGCCACGCCCTTTCTCATCGCGCTCGAAGACACCGAGGAGGGAGCGTTCGGCCGGGCCCAACACGCGGATGGCTCGACCTTCGTATACCGAATCCCCGGTGTATTGCAGGCGGGCGAGCACGCGGTCGCCGACAGCGGGTGCTAGTTTGCGGTCTTTACTGGGCGCGAGGTAAATTTTCGGCGCTGGAATGTCTTCGTCCGGCCAGGAAGCGGGGAACGCGACGACCTCGCCGTCCTCGTCGATATGATCGACCCGGATGACGGTTACCTCCGGCAGGCGTCCGGCGCGCGTCACTTTGCGTCCGCGTTGGCGCTCCAGCAGTCCATCGCTCTCTAATTCCTTGAGTATGGCCTTGAGCCACACCTTGTCGCTTCCGTGCAGTTGAAAGGCACGGGCGATTTCCCGCTTGCCGATCCGGCCGGTCGATCCCTCGATATGGTCGAGGATTTGCTGCTTGGTGGGACGTTCCAGAGAGTGTTTAGGGCGGCGCGCCAAGAGGTCAGGCGTCCGTCAACGCGCCATCCGGCGTGGAATCGTCAGCGGCTGCTTTCTTTGGTGTTTTGCTTTTCGCTTTGGCCTTTGCTTTCGCCTTCGATTTGGGCTCAGCCTTCGGCTTGGCTGCTTTGGCGCCGGTCTTGGCAATCTTAGCTGTTATTAGCGCAAGAGCCTGCTCCAAGGTGATATCGTCCATTTCGAGATCACGGGGCAGCGTCGCATTGGTCTTACCGTGTTTTACGTAGGGACCGAAACGTCCCTTTTGGACCTTGATCGGTTTACCATCGTCCGGATGTGTCCCGACTTCCCGGCCGCCCGACGGTTTGGCTTCCGCCAAGATGGTGACCGCTCTGTTCAAACCGATCGATAGCACGTCGTCTTCCGCCGGAAGCGAGGTGTATTTTTTCTGATGGCGCAGATAGGGGCCATAGCGGCCGATTCCGGCGGAAATCATTTCGCTGGTCTCGGGATGTGCGCCGACGTCGCGCGGCAGGGAGAGTAGCCGCAGAGCGATTTCCAGTGTGATATCAGCGGGTGGCATGCCCTTCGGCAAAGATGCGCGCTTGGGTTTGACCGCCTTTTGTTTCTTTTCTTTGTCTGCCGGGATGGCTTCTCCGAGCTGGATATAGGGGCCGTAAGGCCCTTTTCGCAGGCTCACATCGAGCCCGGTTTCCGGGTCAGTTCCCAGTACGACCGGGCCCATGGCCAGGAGCGTATCGCTCTCGTCCTCGGCATTGGCGCCCACCGCAAGCTGGCGGGTGTATTTGCATTCCGGATAATTACCGCATCCGACGAAGGCGCCGAAACGGCCGAGCTTCAACGACAGACGGCCTTCCTTGCAAACAGGACATAGGCGCGCCGCACCAGCGTCGCCGTCTTCGCCTGCTGGGAAGAAATGTGGGCCCAGGTCTTCGTCAAGGGCGTCGAGTACCTCCGAAAATTTGAGGGAAGCGGTTTCTTCTGTCGATTTCGAAAAGGCTTGCCAGAAATCGCGCAAGACTTTCTTCCAATCCAGGCGACCATCAGAAATATCGTCGAGCTGTTCTTCCAGGGAAGCCGTAAATCCGTATTCGATATAGCGTTCGAAGAAACAAGTGAGGAAAGTCGTCACTAACCGACCCCTGTCTTCCGGGATGAACTGGCGGCGTTCCAGTGTGACGTAGTTGCGGTCCTGCAGGACCTTGATGATCGAGGCATAGGTCGAGGGGCGGCCGATGCCGAGCTCTTCCATCTTCTTCACTAGGCTCGCTTCGCCGTAGCGTGGCGGTGGCTGCGTGAAGTGTTGCTCGGTCTCGATGGATTTGAGGTTGGATTTTTCACCTTCGATCATTTCCGGCAATCGACGGTCACCAGAATCATCTTCCGGTTTATCGTCTTGGCCTTCTTGATAGAGCTTCAGGAAACCATCAAATTTGAGGACGGAGCCGTTGGCGCGTAATACTGTTTTCTTATCAGCGGATGCAAGGTCGGCGGCGACTTGATCGAAGGTCGCGCTCTCCATTTGGGATGCTAAAGTCCGCTTCCAGATCAGCTCGTAGAGCTTGAATTGTTCTTCATCCAGATACGGTTTGATATCGGCCGGGCGGCGGAACAGATCCGTCGGGCGGATCGCCTCATGGGCTTCCTGCGCATTCTTCGCCTTAGTGCGATAGACGCGCGGTTTTTCGGGGAGATAGTTGTTTCCGAAATCTGCCTCGATGAGACGGCGACAGCCGCCAATGGCATCGCCGCTGAGGATGACGCTGTCCGTCCGCATATAGGTGATGAGGCCGACGGTCTCCCCACCGATATCGAAACCTTCGTAGAGCTTTTGCGCGACTTGCATTGTCCGGCTGGCGCCGAAGCGCAGCTTCCTGCTGGCTTCTTGCTGCAATGTCGATGTGGTGAACGGCGTGGCGGGATTGCGGCGAACCGTCTTCTTCTCAACGGAGGAGACGGTGAACTGGCTCGATTCGATCGTTTGCTTCGCGGCATTCGATTCGGCTTCGGACTTGATGCCTAGACGATCAAGACGCTCACCATTGAGATGCGTCAACCGCGCGGGGAAAGGAATGCCTTTCGCCGTGTCGAACTGGCCGATGACCGACCAGTACTCTTGTGGTTTGAAGGTTTCGATTTCCGCTTCGCGCTCGCAGATCAATCGCAAAGCAACCGATTGCACCCTTCCCGCCGAGCGCGAGCCCGGCAGTTTCCGCCAGAGCACCGGGGACAACGTGAACCCGACTAGATAATCGAGTGCGCGGCGCGCGAGATACGCATCGACCAATTCCTGGTTGATGGCGCGCGGCTGTTTCATCGCTTCCAGGATCGCGTCCTTGGTGATCTCGTGGAAGACGACTCGGCTAACGTTGACGCCTTTCAAGGCCTTGCGCTCTCGCAGAACTTCCTCGACGTGCCAGGAAATGGCCTCTCCCTCGCGATCCGGATCGGTCGCCAGGATCAGCGTATCGTCGCCTTTGAGGGCTTTAGCGATATCATCGATGCGTTTTTTAGCCTTCCCGTCCACCTCCCACGACATATCGAAATCGTCATCGGGACGCACCGAGCCGTCCTTCGACGGCAAGTCACGCACGTGTCCATAGCTCGCAAGTACGTGATAATCGGAACCAAGATACTTATTGATGGTCTTCGCCTTGGCAGGCGATTCAACTACGACAACTGTCATGGA
>CAJWTF010000158.1 GCA_913046825.1 uncultured Rickettsiales bacterium
GTTTCGACGTGTCTTTGGTAGCCAGAGGGCAAAGTACGCTGGCGGCGCAGACCGCCGTGGATTTTGGTCTTGTGATCCGCACGCCGATGATCGAGATGACCACTATCGGTGCCGGTGGGGGCTCCATTGCCTGGGTCGACCCGCAAGGCGTCCTCAAGGTTGGCCCGGAAAGCGCGGGCTCAACCCCCGGCCCCGCATGCTATGGCTTGGGTGGTGAGCGCGCGACCATCACCGATGCCTTTGTCGTCACCGGCTTTCTCGGTGCGTCGGCGCTCGGGTACAGCGCCGTCCAACTCGACGTCGACAAAGCCAGAAGCGCAATCGACGTAATTGCCAGACAAATTGGACTCTCCTGCGAAGACACCGCAGAAGCGATCATCCGTGTGGCGATCTCTGGCATGTATCTAGAGGTCAGCAAATTGGTATCGCGCCACGGGATCGACCCCCGCGAACTCGACCTGATCGCGTTCGGCGGAGCCGGACCGATGATGGCTTGTTTCGTCGCGCGCGAGCTCGGTATGCGACGGGTCATCGTCCCGATGACACCGGGCGTGCTCAGCGCCTTCGGCGGCCTCATTGCCGACGTGCGCAACGATTTCATCCGGACAATCTATGCGGACCTCAAAGACGAAGTCGCTGGTAAATTACAGGAAGCACTACTCGAGTTACAAAAACGTGCGCTTCATTGGTTAAAGGACGAGCAAGGTTTCAGCGGCGAGCCGATCCTCAAAGTCTCCGCCGATATGCGTTACCGCGGGCAATCCTATGAAATCGACACGCCGCTTGAGAGAGCCTGGATAGAAGACGGGAATATTGATGCTCTCGTCGCGGCGTTTCATCACGAACACACTCGGCTCTACGAATATGCGGACGAAGCCGCGCCGCTTCAGATCATCAATTTACGGCTCATTATCTCCGGCGTCCCACCAAAGCCCGAAATATCACCCTTGGAAACTTCCGACGCACCGCCCAGTCCCATCGGGCAAACACCCGTCTATTGCGACGGCAAGAAACGCCAGGCGGACATTTATCGGCGCGCGGACATGCGAGCTGGCCAATCCTTTAACGGCCCGGCAATTGTCGCGCAGGATGATACGACAAGCTGTATCCTCGACGGCTTCCGCGTCGAGGTGGACGCCTTCGGCAACCTCATTCTGAATTTGGAGGTCTGACCATGGCGATCGACAAGATCACGCTCGAAATTCTGAAGAACCATTGTGTCGCCGCCGCCGAGAGCATGGCCTACACGCTGTACCGCACAGCCCATTCGACTTTTGTCAAAGAAACAGAGGATTTCACCACTGGGCTGACTACCGCCGAAGGTTTCACCTTCGCCACGCCAACGGAGCTGGGTGCGACGTGGTTCGTTGGCATGAATTACGGCAACGTGATCAAGTCCATCGATCACTACGAAGAAGGTGACATTTGCATCACCAACGATCCTTATAGCGGGTTTGTCTGTACCCATACGCCGGACATGCATATCTGGAAGCCAATCTTCCACGAAGGCAAGATCGTGTGCTTCGCCGTCGGGCATATCCATAACACCGATGTGGGTGGTGCTGTGCCCGCTAGCCTGTCACGTACCCTGACCGAAGTGCATCAGGAAGGCATCCGTATTCCACCGACGAAGATCATGCGGGGCGGTGAGATCAATCAAGATGTGCTCGATATCTTGCTCACCAACGTCCGCATGCCGGAGCAAAACTGGGGCGATTTAAAAGCGCAGCTCGCGGCGGTGAATACCGGCGAGCGGCGTGTTCACGAGATGATTGAGAAGTTCGGGATCGACACTTTTCGCGACGGTATCGACGACCTCCTCGATTACGCGGAGACGCAGGCTCGCGCGATCATCAGCGGTCTTCCGGACGGAGAGTATTTCTTCGCGGATTACATGGACGAAGACGCCGTCGACGGCTGGCCATGCCGGATTGCCCTCAACCTGACCATCGAAGGCGATTCATGCGTCTTTGATTTCTCAACCAGTGACCCGCAGCTCGAATCGTCGATGAACATTCCGACCGGCGGCGAAGAACGTCACGTCATGATGCTGGTCGGCCTCGTCTACGTGCTCTATACGCTCGACCCGACCTTGTTCCTGAATTCAGGTGTCACCCGAGTGTGCCGCTGCATTTTGCCGAAAGGCACCATCGTCAATCCGGAATTCCCGGCCGCGGTCGGTATGCGCACACTCTCCTCCATGCGCCTGCAAGAGATCACCTTCGGCGCGTTCGTCCAGGCGGCCCCGGGTCGATTGCCCGCATCGCCGTGCAGCGGTGGCCCGATCATGAACGTCAACAGCGTCGACAATAGGACAAGCCGCCGGGTCGTTGCCTCAATCGGCCCGATCTCCGGCGGGGCCGGCGGCAATCCGGCGGAAGACGGCGCCGAAGGGTCTGGCGCCAACAGTTCCTTCCTGAAGAACACACCGGTCGAGATCAACGAAGCAGAAGTGCCAATCAAAATTCTCCGCTATGGTCTCGCCCAAAACTCCGGCGGAGCTGGGAAACATCGCGGCGGATTGGCCACGGAAATGCGGTTCCAGGCGCAGGCGCCTAACACCAAAATCACTGCCCGCAACCGTGACCGCACCCGGTTTCGGTCCTGGGGTGTGCTCAACGGAAAGGCTGGTCGTAACTCAGTCTTCCTCCTTAATCCCGGCGGCAATCAAGAAGTCAATCTCGGCAATACGGATATCCTAACCATCGGGCCGGGCGACATCGTTCATGTCGCATCGGGTGGCTCCGGTGGTTGGGGCGACCCGTTAGAGCGTGATCCAAAAGCCGTAGTCAGGGATGTGCGGAGCGGCTTCGTCACCGACGACGAAGCTTCGAATTCCTATGGCGTAGTGCTGGAGAACGGCGGCTATGACAAGCCCGCGACAACGGCTCGCCGCCACGACATGAGCACAGCCCGGAAAACCCACTTTTTTGATTTCGGGCCCGAGCGGGATGAATTCGAAAGTATATGGACCGACGAGAACTACGAGACACTCAGCGACCTACTTGCGGGTCTTCCGGTGCATTGGCGCTTCTTCATGAAACACCGACTGTTCGAAGCTGTTGGCGATGATCCGACCGGTGGATCGATCCGCGAACGCTTCGAGAAAATCGTTGCCGAATACCCGGAATTATCCCGTAGTCTCTAATCGCACTTGACCGCCGCAGGTGTTTGCTTCGAAATTCAAAGTTCACGCGAAAGGATTTTGACATGCCAAGAATCAAGGAACTCGGACACACCGTCATCTATGTCAGCGACCTCGCCACCTCACGCGACTGGTATTGCAAAAATCTTGGCATGACGGTCGTCGTCGACAGTCCCGAGCGCAACGGCAGCTTCTTATCTTTCGGTGAGAACGATCACGATATCGCGCTGTTCGAAAACCCAGTTGCCAAGGGCGAAGAGACGATCAATCATATTGCGCTTAAATTCGACGGCTCGGTTCAGGAGTTGGGCAAATTCCGCAAAGGCTTAATCGCCAACGGCGTTGACGTGCAGAGAGCCGTTGATCACGGCATTTCTTATGGCATCTATTTCACCGATCCCGACAATCATTGCTGGGAAATCTTTGTTGAACGGCAGCGCAGTGAAACAACCCGGATCGACGCCATGCGGGCGACAGGGGCAATGGCGGAGCCCGTTGATCTGGAAACAGTAGACGCTTAACCGTCTCTTACAGAGCGATCTTCTTACCCGCCTCGCTGGACCGATAGATCGCGTCTTCGATCCGCAAGTTCGTAAGGTACTCTCGCGCGGTGTTCATCGCGGGCGCACCCGCAAGGACATGCTGCACGGCATGGCGGAGTAGCATGTAGACACTGTCTCCGGCAAATCCGCGATTCTCCCAATCATAGGCAACCGGCATTTCGGCGTCGTAGCCGTGCTTGCGCAGGAACATCCTGCCATCGCCATCGACCCGCAGTACCGCTTCGGAGCCTTCAATCAGCATTTCGCCCATAGTGAGGCGACGATTCTCCGCCACATGGTCCACGAGACGATTGCCGTCAAAAATACCTTTCGCGCCGTTGCAGAATTGAAAGACGATATAGCCGGAATCTTCGCCCCTAATCGCCGGATTAAAACGCGTGAGGTCGGCGTAGACACTCTCTACTTCGCCCATGAGATAGCGGAACACATCGACGAAGTGGATTGCCGTCTCATGGACTAAAAACCGTTCCATGGTTTGGAAGTAAGGTTGGCGTTCCAGATAGGCATCCGGCCCCTGCCCGTCACCCGGCCGCATTCTAAAGGATATCTGATAGAGCTCCCCCAGCGTGCCTTCGTCTAAAATCATGCGGGTTTGGCGGTGCCAGGGCTGGAAACGGAAGTTCTCGTGTACGATCAGCGGAACATTCGCCGCTTCCGCCAGCGCCGTCATTTTTTCCGCCTCCGCCAGGTTTTCCGTAAACGGCTTCTGACAGACCACTGCAACACCGCGCGCGACGGCGGTTTCGATGAATTGACGGTGGGTTGACGGTGGCGTGACAATATCCAGTAGGTCGGGTTTCACCACGTCGAGCATATTGGCGACATCAGCGTGGACAGTATCCAAGTCGAAACGACCCGCGATGTGGCGGCCCATAGTGCCGTCGAGGGTACAGAGCCCGACGAGATCAACATTCTCGATCCGGCTCCAAGCTTCGTAATGGAATTGCGCAAAATAGCCGGTGCCAACCGTCGCCAGTTTTAGACATCTTGCCATAACGTCTTCCTAGACGCGATAAGGCCGCCGCTCAACAATTACTTAGGCTGGTTGCGCGGCAGAGGAGCGTTCCTTGATCGGCAGATTGAACGCAGCCGCCATGAAACCCGCGAGCGCGGTCAAAATCCAGATGGTATCGTAATTGCCCGTAAGATCGAATAAATAACCGCCGATCCACACACCAAGGAACGAGCCCACCTGATGCGAGAAAAAGCAAACCCCAAACAACAAACCGAGATTAGCCGGGCCGAACAGTTTGGCAATGATCCCACTAGTAAGCGGCACCGTGCCCAACCATAGCGCCCCCATGCCGATAGCGAACGCGATCACAGCGACTTCGGTCTTTGGCGCGAAAAAGAACATCAGAATAAAGATACTGCGAAGCGTATAGTTCCATACCAGCAGGTTCTTCATCTGATATCGCATTCCAAGTACACCGTGGAAATAGGTACCGACCATATTGAAAAACCCAATGGTCGCGAGCGCCGTCGCCGCCAAGGTTGCCGGGTTTACGTTGGTTGGCAATCCGCAATTCAGTAGGTAGACCGGAAGATGTGCGCCGATATAGGCGACCTGAAATCCACAAGTAAAGAAACCAAGCGTCAATAGGACATAGCCTGTATTAGCGACCGCGCCGCGCAAGACCACGCCAAGTCCCTGAGCGGGGCCAGGCGCACTCGCCGCCGCTGCATCAGACGGCTTCCCCGCCAAAGGCATTGCCAGCGGTACCAGAATGAATGTCAACGCCGCCATTCCCATCAACGAGAAGACAACACCATCGATTTCTATGAGACCTTGTGCCAATGGCACGACCGCCATTTGACCAAAGGAGCCGCCGGCCGCCGCGATACCCAGCGCCATCGGACGGCGTTTTTCTCCGACATTCCGGCCAACAACACCCAAGACAACAGCGAAGGTCGTGCAGCTTTGCGCCATGCCGATCAGAATTCCACCACCGAAGATGATCATCATCGGATCGGAGAACAGAGCGGCGACGACGAGGCCTGCCGCATATAGCACTCCACCGACGGCAATGACGCGGCCCGCTCCCTGACGATCGGATATCGCACCCGCTAATGGCTGCGCCAATCCCCATACCAGGTTCTGCAAGGCAATGGCGAAGGACAGCATGGTTATGGAGACGCCATGCTCGGCGGAAAGTGGATTGAGAAATACACCAAACGTACTCCGCACGCCCATCGCAATCGTCACCACCGTCGCTCCGATAATGACAATCCAGGCAACTTTATCGAGACCAAAGATTTTTTGCGGTTCTTGCATGACGAAACCTAAGGCTGGGAATTAGGTCAGGCAATGTGACCCCTAAGGGGATAGATCGCAAACGAGATTTGCCCACGATCGCATTAGGAACTTCGTTGATTTACGCTCGAAAACGCATCTATCGGGAGCTCATCCTTTGACAAGCTCAAGATAGGGCTTCCATAGGTAACGTTCCTCAATCAAGAGCCAAAATAGAGATCGCACCATGAGCTTGTAGGAGAGCGTGAGTAGAAATTTATCGTTACAAAACTTAGGGCACGAACTTCTCAGCTCGTAACTCCTTCAGCTGCTCTACAAATCGAGCCTCGCTATCCTGGCATTCATGAAAGCCCGCTTTACGGGCTTTTAACGTATCGGACATGACATCCCATTCATTGCCCAGCACATAATTTCCAAATGCCCAGTTTGCCGCATCCGCAAAAGCTGTCGGTTGCAATCCATATTTTTCAATCATCGACTGCCACAATAGCTCTTTATCCGCCATCATCCGAGACAGATCCACAGTTTGTATAGGCCCCATTTCCATATCGAATGCTGCCGCGATCTTCGACCACAATTGCTCCCACCGAAAATAGTCACCATTGGTAATGTTGAACGTTTGGTCGGCCGCACCCGGCGCCGTGCCGGACCATTCAGCGGCACGCGCGAGAAGACCCGCGTCAGTGAGTTGAAACATCTTGCGAAAGGCCAATTCCTTGCCCGGCCAGCGGAGCGGCAAGCCCATCTCCTTCGAAAGCGCGGCATAAACGGCAATGACCGACAACAGATTGAGCGGCATGCCAACCGCCTGTCCACACACTGTATGCGGGCGCAGGCACACCCAAGACCAATTCTTTCCCTGGCGGCGCGCCTCCATCAAATCTTGCTGGTTGAAATAAAAATTCGGGGGCAGATGGCGGGGATCATCCTCCCGTGCCGGTGTCTTGAACGGGCCGAGGTGGCAGCCGTAATACTTGGTGCCTTGCATCAAGACGACCCGGCGCAACGGTGCGCCGCCGTCCTCGACAGCCGCTAGCGCATTCTCGAACATCTCCGCATTGGGAGCGCATTGTTCGGCCCAACTCGGCCGGTCCGTATAGGCGGCATAATAGAGATGCGTTACATCCGAAAGCGCACCCAATTTGGTGTCGCAATCGGCGTGATCGAACAAATCTGCGGAGACATGCGTGCCCGCGAAATCGTAATCCGGTTCCCTCCGCGAGACCGCGATCACCGACCAATCGTCCCGGGCGCCCAGCCATTGGGTCAAGGTTTTACCGATGACACCTGTCGCGCCGATGATTAGAGCGGTCTTTTTATCGTCCGGCATGAATCTCTCCGATGTCATTCCCACCCACGTTACCGCAAGGCCAGTTAGGAAATAGCCGAGCCTGGTTCAACGTCAATTACGCGACTGTTTCGTGCCTAACCACCTCGCCTTCCGCGCTCCGCCGCCTAATTACTAACCCAGTTCGAAATCCGAGGAGACAATTATGTCCGACCGATACGCTAAATACGATTCTTTCGATATCGACTTTCCCATCGACCGCGTATTGCGGATCACATTTAACAATCCGAAGACCTATAATTCGCTCGATGCCAAGGGTCACAATCAGCTGACCTATATCTGGAAGGACATTGACCTTGACCCCGACGTCGACGCCGTCATCGTAACGGGCGCGGGCAAGGCGTTCTCCTCGGGCGGAGATTTTGGCATGATCGAAGCCAACATCAGTGACGAGACCCAGCGCATCCAGGCCTGGAAAGAAGCGCGTGACCTTGTCTACAACGTGATCGATTGCAACAAGCCGGTGATCTCGGCGATCAACGGCGTCGCGGTCGGGGCGGGACTGGTTGTCGCGATGCTGGCGGACATCTCGATTGCCGGGAAAGCGGCGAAGATCGTCGATGGACATGTGCGCCTTGGTGTTCCTGCTGGCGATCACGCCGTAATCTGCTGGCCGTTGCTTTGCGGTATGGCAAAAGCGAAGTACTTGCTGATGCTGAACGAGCCGGTCTCCGGCGAAGACGCCGAGAAATACGGACTGGTCTCGCTCTGCGTCGAAGACGAGGATTTGGAAGCCAAATCCCTTGAGATCGCAGGTCGGTTGGCGAACGGCGCCCCCGCCGCCATCCGTTGGACCAAATACGCACTTAACAACTGGTACCG
>CAJWTF010000159.1 GCA_913046825.1 uncultured Rickettsiales bacterium
TCGATTCACTAGCTTTTTTATTCTCTTTTTTCGTCGTTTTACGCCTTTGTCGCGCCATCTTACCTAAGCCTCCGGCTCCGTGTTGAAAATATACAGTTCCTCAACTTATTGAGACGTACCCTACCTGATCAATACAAGGCTAATCCAACTTTAATCCACCTGCAGCAATCTAGTACCCGAGAGTTAAAGCGTCTCGGCGTCTTGGATCGGATGCGCCAGCCATTCCCTTTGGCATCAACATGATGGATTGAGTACTACCCATCGGCCATGACATACGCATGACATGCCCACGCTTCTTGAGAATTTTTAGCGTATCTGCACTGAACCCGGTCTCCAAACGCAGAAAGTCGGGACGCCATTGATGATGGAACCGAGGTGCCGCCGTTGCCGCCGCAATATTCATCCGGTGATCTATCACATTTGAAATCACCTGCAACACTGTGGTGATGATCCGACTTCCCCCTGGACTGCCCGTCGCCAATAGCGGTTTGCCGTCCTGAAATACGATGGTCGGCGTCATCGAACTGAGCGGGCGTTTGCCCGGCTCGATGGCGTTCGCCTCTCCCCCGATCAATCCGTAACTATTGGCGACACCCGGCTTGGCGGAAAAATCATCCATTTCGTTGTTCAGCAATATGCCCGTACCGGCGGCAACAATACCGGTGCCATAAGCGAGGTTTAGGGTATAAGTATTGGAAACCACATTGCCGTCCCTATCGACGACGGAAAAATGCGTAGTGTTTCTACCCTCGTGTTGCTTGGGCAGACCCGGACCGATTTCATCCGCCGATCGTGCCTTCGCTAGATCGATGCGCTTCATGGTTTCCATTGCGTAAGACTTGGAGGTCAATCCCGTTACCGGCACCTTCCAATAATCGGGGTCGCCAAGATACCAACTGCGGTCCGCATAGGCGAATTTCATCGCCTCAGTCATCACATGGATCGACGCCGCACTGTTGTGACCCATACCGGCAATATCGAATTCCTCCAATACATTCAGTATTTGGATCAGATGCACGCCACCTGAGCTCGGTGGCGGCATGGAGACAATCTCACGTCCGCGGTAGGTTCCTCGCACTGGTTCCCGCATGATCACCCTATAGCCCGCCAGGTCGGCCCTCGTGATCAGTCCTCCATTCACGGCCATCTCTTCGACCAAGCGACCTGCGATCTCACCGCTGTAAAATGCCGACGGGCCGTTCTCCGCAATCTGCTCCAAGGACCAAGCTAAATCCCTTTGCGGCCACACCTCGCCGATATCATATGTCGAACCATCCGGCTTGAAGAAAATCTCACGGCTTGCCGGCCAACGTGCCAACTTCTCCTTGCGCCGCGACGTTAAACTTTCGGCGAGGCCACGGGTCACCACGATACCTTCGCTCGCCAATTTCAGCGCCGGCTGAATAACTTCCGCCAACGACATCGTACCAAACCGCTCGATCGCCATCGCGAATCCAGCAACGGTGCCCGGCACACCGACGGAGATGTGACTACCTACCGCTTTGATACGATCATATTCACCGGCCGCATCCAAGAACATACCGCGCGTGGCGGCTGCCGGTGCGATCTCACGGTA
Organism: uncultured Rickettsiales bacterium; assembly: GCA_913046825.1. The sequence goes on from CAJWTF010000159.1 coordinate 1,577, forward strand.
ATCGATCGCATGGACTTTTCCAGTGGCCGCCTCATGCACCATCATAAATCCACCGCCACCCAGATTCCCAGCGCGCGGCAGGGTTACCGACAACGCGAAACCGACGGCAACAGCAGCGTCGACAGCATTACCACCGCGTTGCAAAATCTCGACACCAATCCGGGTTGCGACGGCCTCTTGCGCCGACACCATGCCATGCTCAGCGAGAACAGGTTGGATGATCGAGCCTTTTGGTTTGGTCTCGTCGGATAACGACGGCGGTGTCACCGCTGCGACCACAAATGCAATGGACCCCGCGAACAGGCCGCATCGTTGAGAGAATGTGGTAAACATCTGTTTCATTTAAGCTTTCCGTAGCAAAGCGACTGCCGCAAATCAAATCGAAGCCGGGCCTAATCCCGCGACACGTTGGCACTACGGGGCGGAATACCGGTTTCCTCGAAACAAACTTCAGCAAGTTTTGCCACACCTTCGCGGATTTCCTCGACGGACGGATTGGCAAAACATATCCGCAGATGGTTTTTCGCGGCGTCCGGATCGACCGACCATTGGGGCCCGGGGTTAAAGGCGACCCCAGCCTTCAACGCGGCTGCCGATAGCTTCAATGTGTCGACTTTCTCCGGCAATTTGATCCAAAGATATATACCTCCCGGCGGCACATCGAAATCAGCCGTGGTGCCGAAATTCGCCTCTAAAGATTCGATCAAGGCATCCCGCTTCTCCTTCAAGCGTACATTCAAGGCCGATACGTGTTCATCGTAATGGTTTTGCATATAATCGGCGACGACCATTTGCTCCAATGCGCCGGTGCCACCCCCCTTGCAGGCGATCATCTGAGCGAGTACTGGCCATGGCGCCACGACGTATCCAAGCCGCAAGGCAGGCGCTAAATATTTGGAAAACGACCCCACGTGAATGACATGATCCGAGCCATCCATCGCGAGCATGGAATCGGGCCACTCTTCGTCCCACAACAAATCCGCGTAACATTCGTCTTCGACTACGGGAACTCCCCGGTATCGGGTAATGGACAGCAAGGCTTTGCGCCGTTCCAAGCTCAGGATCGACGATGTTGGGTTCTGTACTGTTGGAATCGTATAGATGAATTTCGGGATGATGCCTTTTGCTGCCAAATCGTCGAGCTGAGTTTCCAAAGCATCTATATCGAGACCGCCATCGTCGAGTTTCGCACCCAATATATTAATTCCACGCGCGCGTAGCCGGTTCATGGCACCTTGATAGGTGAATTCCTCCATCATTACCGTATCGCCGGGCTCACACAGAATTTCGTTGATCAGTTCGAGCCCCTGCCCCGAACCCGATGTAACCAGGACGTCGTCCGTCGTTGTCGACATACCTCGATACTTGGCCAGCTTACTGGCTAAGAACTCCCGCATTTCAATATCGCCAAGCGGACCACAGTCCTGGTTGTAGGTCGCGATCGTCTGCCCCCGGCGGCGCAGCACGCGCGCAATCGCATCAATCAATCCTTCGACCGGGATGCTTTCCGAGTCATTGTGCCCGCCGATGAAGTTATATTTCGGAAACGCCGTCCATTTGGGTTGCGTGGCCGGCAGCCCCTTTGCGAATCGAGTTTCAAAATCAAAGGCATCGTTCATTGGTATTCTCCTGCTCCGCGTGCATTTTGAGCCTATTAGCAACATAGTATGTCAATCTAGAATGACATCACCGTTTTCGCTCAATCTCATGGAAACCGGGTCTCCCGTCGAGCGGACACCCATGGCATAATTATCCCCCAAAGAGTTTCAGAAGAACTTACGTGACCAGCACTCCACCAAACGGCCATATTTCAGATAGCGAGGTCGATGCAGATTACCGCATCAACGTGTCGAAACTCGACACCGGCGTCTTGTACCGGATCACGGCCATGGCCTTCCGACATAAAATGCGAATGGCTATCGGCATGGTCGCCACCGTCATCGCCGCAATCTTCCAGTTGTTTATTCCGCAGTATCTCGGCCAAGCCGTGGATCAGGCGCAAGGTCTTTTGGCCGGTGCCGCTTCGGGAATAGCAGACCGGGCGCAGACGGAAGATGCCTTGATGACCACGGCGCTCCTGCTACTTGGGGCCGCCATCGGCCGCGGGCTCTTCACCATGATGCAGAACTATCAGGGCGAGGCCGTCGGACAACTCATCGGATACCGGCTGCGCCTCGACTATTACCGCAAGCTCCAGCAACTCAGCTTCTCATGGCACGACCGCATTCATTCAGGCGACCTCATGACGCGGGGTATTCTCGATATCGAAGGGTTGCGCCATTGGGTGGATACTGGCTTCCTGCGCATGATCTTGCTGACCTGTCTGATTGGGGGCGGCGCCATCATCCTGCTTCGAACCGATCTTGAGCTCGGCCTGATGGCGTTGAGTTTCGTACCGATCGTGGCTCTGCGTAGCTCTTTTGCTCGCATCAAACTCCGCGATGCCTGGCTCGCCCTGCAGGACCAGATGTCGCTTCTCTCTAAGGTGATGGAGGAAAACCTCGGCGGTATTCGTGTCGTCCGAGCGTTCTCGGCTCAAGCACACGAAATGGCTCGATTTAACAAGAGCTCCGACAAGGCAAGGAAGATAGCTGCCCTGCGGATCCGCTTGTTCGTTCACTCGACGACGCAAATGACTTTCGTTTATTTTCTCACCATGGTGGCCACGCTTTGGGTCGGCGGCGAGAAGGTCTTGGCGGGGCAAATTACTCTGGGGCAATTGACCGAAACCTTGACCTTCATGCTGATCCTTCGCATGCCGGTGCGCCAAATCGGCTGGATGATCAACTCCATCGCCCGTGCCTCCACCTGCGGCGGCAGGTTGTTCAACGTCCTCGACTTGATCCCTTCCATCTCGAGCAAAACGGATGCAAAGCCGCTTGAAGCGTCACAAGGCGTTGTCCGTTTCGACGACGTCGACTTTAGCTACCCGACATGGGCCAAGGACCAGCGCACCCTGAGCGGCGTCAGCTTCGAAGCACGGCCCGGTAAGATGGTCGGCATCGTCGGCCCGCCGGGTGCCGGCAAGACAACCATCGCGCAATTGATGGGCCGTTACTACGATGTCACGGGGGGCAGCATCAGTATCGACGGCCAAGATATCCGAAGCGTCACCCTGGAATCACTGCGAGCCGCTGTCAGTATCGTCCCACAAGAGCCGTTTCTGTTCACCGCAAGTCTTGATCATAACGTCGCCTATGGATCGCCCTGGGCGGATCGGCCGGATATCGAGCATTCCGCCCAGACGGCACAGCTACACAACTATATTCGCGGCCTTCCGAAATTATACGAGACCTTGGTTGGCGAGCGCGGCGTCTCACTCTCAGGCGGCCAACGCCAGCGGCTCTCCATCGCCCGAGCCATCCTACCGGATGCAAAGGTTTTGGTGTTCGATGATTCCACCGCCGCGGTCGATGCTGCGACCGAGCGACGCATCCGCGACGCGCTGCGCGATTTCGTGGCCAAGCGCGCCGTCATCATCATCGCCCATCGCCTGACGTCATTGATGCATGCGGACGAAATTTTGTTCATCGACGACGGCCAGATTGTGGAGCGCGGAAGCCATGTTGAATTAATGGCCTCGGCGACACGGTACCGCCAACTCTACGAATTACAATCGCGCGCCACGGGGGAGGACGCCGCATGAGCGACCAAACCGCCGCACCGCCCGAACCAAAGAACCGCCTCGCCGTTGTCGGCTCGCAAACCAGTCAAGACGAGATCATTTTCGGACGAGCATTCGACAAATGGGTGATTACGCGGTTCTTACGGCATTTGGCACCGTATAAGCTCCGCATTGCCATCGGTATTTTCGCCGTTCTCGTTTATACGGTCACGCAACTCTCCATTCCGCTCATCGTGCGGGCGACTATCGATCACTCCCTGGCACCTGAAGTCGCCAATCAGGAGGCATTGCATAATTTAGTGACGCTCTTCTTTGGCATCGTGATCGTAAATTATCTCGCAAACCATTTTATGGAAACCATCGTCGGCCGCACTGCCCAGTACCTCCTCTTCAACCTGCGGCACGCGATGTACGAGCACCTACAACACGTCTCGCTTTCGTTTATGGATAAGACGGAAGTTGGGCGGCTAATGTCCCGCCTGCAAGGCGATGTTTACGCACTGCAGGAATTTCTCGAATCCTCGATCTTTGCGGTCGGCGATATCGTGCTGCTATTCGGCATTGTCGGAGTTCTACTCTGGCTCGACCCCGCATTGGGAGCGTTAACGCTTTCGGTCGTGCCGATTCTCTTTCTGGTACGCATCGTGTGGTTGCCGATGGCGCGGAAAGCTTTTCTCTCCGCGCGCGAAGCTAGCAGCGCTACGAATGCCGCACTCGCCGAGAACGTTCACGGTATTCGCGCGATCCAGGAATTAGTGCGCGAGGACGTTAACTTCGAATTGTTCGAGACGAAGGCTCGCACCAATCTTCTAACCCATCTGCGCGCCTCGAAGTTTACCAACGTAATCATTCCTATGGTCGACACGCTAACCGGCGGCGCCATGGCGATCGTCATCGTGGTCGGCGGTGGAATGGTGTTGGACCATTCGCTCGATATCGGTGTCATGGTCGCTTTCTTGTTCTACGTTCAACGTTTCTTCGACCCAATTCGGTCTCTCACCTTACAATACAGCACCATGCAACGCGCCATGGCGTCAGGTCAGCGGATTTTCGAAGTGACGGACGTGACGGTCGATATCGCGGACCGTCCAGATGCCGAAGATCCAGAGGAGATCGACGGCGCCATTGAGTTCCGCAACGTTACCTTCGGATACGAGCCGGACAACCCAATCCTGAAAAACATCTCATTCCAGGTCGAAGCGGGTGAGACCGTCGCCCTGGTCGGACCTACCGGTTCCGGGAAAACCAGCACCACATCTCTCGTCCACCGTTTCTACGACGCTTGGGAAGGCGAAGTAGTTGTTGGAGGTTGCAATGTGCGCAATGTGACGCAGAAGTCGCTCGGCCGTCACATCGCCATGGTGTTGCAGGAACCTTTTCTCTTCTCCGCCACCATTGAGGAGAATATCCGCTACGCGAAGATGGACGCGACGATGGACGACATTATCGACGCCGCGAAAGCCGTCGGTGCGCACGACTTCATCATGCGCCTGGAGGCTGGTTATCAAACGATGCTCGACCAGCGCGGCGTCAATCTTTCCTTCGGCCAACGCCAGCTCATCAGCTTTGCCCGGGCCTTGGTCGCGGATGCAAAAATCTTGGTCCTCGACGAAGCTACGGCGAGCGTCGACAGCTATACGGAACTTGAAATCCAACGCGCCCTAGCCCGTCTGCTCGAAGGCCGCACCGCCCTGGTGATCGCGCATCGTCTCGCCACCATCCGGAGTGCCGACCGCATCATCGTCCTGCAGGAAGGCAGCATCATCGAGGAAGGCGATCACGATCAGTTAATGGAAGCTGACGGTCTCTACGCCCGACTCTACCGAATGAACTACGCCAGTTTCGACGACATGCCGGAAGAAGAAATCCAGCGCGCTATTTCGGGCGACAGCGGAGAAACTTAATCCGGTCTATAACGCCGCCGTTACATCCATCAGCCGTTGCATGGTTTCCAAAACCTTGGCTTCCAGAAGACCCGGCCAGCAGACACAGGCGAGCATGTGATCGATACCGATTTCGTCACGCAGCCAGAGCATCCGCGCGGCTACAGAGCGCTCATCCCCGACCCGGAACTTCGCACGCATGAAGCCATCAAACCCCTCTCATCCGCCGCCTTCAGTTGCTGCTCTTACCCTCAATCACTGACAGCACGCGAGCCAACCGTGCGAGAGCCCTAACACGCCATCAGCCAGTTTCAATCTTGCAGGATTCCCACATTGCTTTCCGAAGACGTAGCGCCCAAGAACCAGCCGTTCGTCCTTAGCGATACCAATGGTAAAGCTGCCAAGAAGCGACGTGCGGTCGAAAGTGCTCTTAGCATTGCTCACTTCATGCAGAGCCTTCGTCTCCAGAACAAGTGCTTCACGCGCACTACCGCTGTCGCGCAATTGTCGCGAAACACTCCAAAATAGCCGAGCACTAAGATCATTATCGCTAATTTCTTCCACGACCCACACGGCAGTTTTAAACTCGCCGATCTTGGCGTAAGTAATGGCAACCCGCGCCCTGGAAAACGACCCCGCATATGGACTGCCGATTTCAAACACCAGACGCTCCGCCCGGCGAGGATATCCCTCGCTCCCTTCAGGTCACACAACTGGTGCCAGCCTTGCGCCACTTCCGTAAGCGCCGAAGTGCGGTAGCATAAATCTCCTATCGATGCGGTAATGCGTTGGGCATATTTCGACTTCGAGAGTCGTGCTTTCTCGGTAGTACCCGACGCTATGGCCCGTACCCGAGCGGGTTCACCCCCGATCCGTCCCATTGCACGAGTGGCAGCGTCGGTCTCGCCCAGCGTCAATCGGAGGACATCGCGCGGCTGCTTGTCCACGACGCATAAAGATAGTCCGCGCAGGTGCATCGCACACGTGGAATGCGCAAACGTATGCAATTCCTTTGACCGAATCT
>CAJWTF010000160.1 GCA_913046825.1 uncultured Rickettsiales bacterium
ATGGGATGCGGAAGGCAACGCGTTACCGTCTGAAGCGGTCTTCGCAGCCATGGTAAAGGACATCAAGGAAGGTCGGAAAAACCGAACGATTAGCCGCGCCGGGCAGCGCCTTAATTACGAAGCGCCAGGCATGTCGAGCCTGTTCCGCTCTTCCGGACGCAAGGCGAAGAAGATTAGAAAAGGCCCATACAAGGCGGCGCTTATCAAGGTCCACAAGGCTTGGGGCGATATCGAAACATGGAAACTGATCAGACAGTTTTCCCCCGAGTATACCGACGGATACTTCTTGGCAGCAATCGATGCCAAGCGGAAAGTCGACGGAGACCTAACACGTGTTAACGAAGAAGCTCGTATTTATCTCCACCTATTTTGGCGAACACTGAAGTTGAGCCTGTTCATCACAGTGATGACATTGATACTCGGGTTTCCAATTGCTTACCTAATGGCGACCCTGCCGACAAAATCATCGAACATGCTGTTGATTTTCGTCCTCCTACCCTTCTGGACTTCGCTGCTAGTGCGGACAACTGCTTGGATCGCCCTGCTTCAACAACAGGGTGTGATCAACGAGCTGCTGGTCTTCGCAGGGTTGGTCGGCACCGATAATCGACCGCAGATGATCCACAATCAGTTCGGCAGCATAGTTGCAATGACGCACATCCTACTGCCATTCATGGTTCTCCCGCTATTCAGTGTGATGAAAACAATTCCGAAAAGCTACGTGCGGGCGGCGGTCTCGCTCGGCGCGCATCCGTGGCTGGCATTCTGGAAGATTTACTTCCCCAATACAGTGCCGGGGATCGGTGCGGGCGCCATTCTCGTGTTCATCTTGGCCATCGGTTATTACATCACGCCGGAGCTGGTTGGCGGGACGGAAGGAACGTTTATCTCCAACCGTATAGCCTATCATATTTCTGGCTCACTCAACTGGGGCCTGGGGGCAGCGCTTGGGGTGATATTGCTCGGCGTGGTAGTCGCACTCTACCTGATCTACGACAAGGTTATCGGCATCGACAACATGAAGCTCGGCTAAGATGTCGCAACTTCCACCTTATCTCTCGATCCCAGAACGCCTGTGGCATTACGGCTTTCGAATTTTGTGCGGGCTAATCTTCTTCTTCCTGATTTTCCCCTTGATTGTCGTCGTTCCGCTTTCCTTTAACTCGGTGCCGTTCTTTACCTTCACTAAGGAAATGTTAGCGCTTGACCCGGCCGGATATTCGTTAAAGTGGTATGAAGATTTCTTCTCGAACCTAAATTGGCAAGGCGCGGTGCGAAACAGCGTCATCATCGCTTTCTTCGCGACAATGTTGTCGACGACTCTGGGCACGTTGGCGGCTCTTGGTCTGTCACGCCCAACAATGCCGGCAAAGACCTTGATCATGAGCCTGTTAATCTCGCCGATGATTGTACCGCTGATCATTTCAGCTGCGGGTATGTTCTTCTTTTACTCCCGTATTGGCCTGCAGGGCACGCATCTTGGCGTCATTCTAGCCCACGCCGCCCTCGGTACGCCCTTCGTCGTCATTACGGTGACCGCGACCTTGGTCGGATTCGACAACAGCTTAATCCGCGCCTCGTCCAGTCTAGGAGCTTCGCCGACAACCACCTTCTTCAAGGTCATAGTGCCGCTAATTCTCCCGGGCGTTATCTCAGGCGCTCTCTTCGCGTTCATCACGTCCTTCGACGAAGTCGTCGTCGTTCTCTTCGTCGGCAGTTTCAGACAACGCACGATTCCATGGCAGATGTTCTCCGGCATCCGCGAACACATCAGCCCGACGATCCTTGCTGTGGCCACCATCTTAGTGATCGTTTCGATCGGTCTGTTATTTGCAGTCGAGCTGCTGCGAAGACGCGGAGAACGCTTGCGCGGCGTCCAGGAGACGTGATCAACTTCATCGCAAGTGTTGCTTCGGATTCCTGGAGGCCGCGATGAGCATGACCCTCTGCGTTATCTTATCAATCGTCACGATCGCCATCGGCATTCTCGCCCTTCGTGTTGGCCTGCGCTCCGGTGTCTTGGCCGCCAAGGTCGGCGGCGCTATGATTTCTGTCATTGGCGTACTTGGATTAATTTTCTGCTTTTTGGCTGAATAAAAGCAAACCCATGGCGAAGAATACGGGTTAAGTTGTAGGTGCCCTTGGCGTAGTGGTTCGTGCAACCATGACTTATCTCGCGGACAAGCCAGATTGGGATGTCATCGGTCTTTCCCGGCGCGCACCGGATTTCCAGACCGCCACCCGGTTTCTTCAGCTCAATCTCACGGATGCAACTGCGTGCCGCGAGGCCCTTCGCGATCTGACAAACATTACGCATGTATTTTATTGCGCCTACGTACCGCGAGCTACTTTTGCCGAGGAAGTCGAGCCCAATCTGGCCATGTCACAAAATTTGATCTCCGAATTGGAGCCAGTCACGAGTAATCTATCCGACGTCCAATTGGTGCATGGCAGAAAATAGTATGGCTGCCACCTAGGGCCATACAAAACACCCACCAGGAACGATGACCCGCGTCCAACCTCACCATGCTTATATTTCGATCAGTGGGAATGGTTAGAAGCGCATCAATAGGGCAAACAATGGTCATGGTCAGCGGTCCGACCGCATGAAATTTGCGGCTTCGCCATTGAAAGCCCCATCTCGCAATTGAGCCTTCTTGCCTCTTTCGGTTCTATTACCGCTCATTTAGGACGACCGCTCTCATTTCCAGCTAAATAAGGCGCCTTTCGATCCTTGTATCAACCTACTGAAGCAAGCTATCTCGGCGAGGCCATGTCCTGATCGCCAATGTGAGAACGAGGCTTACAATGTGACCAACGGTGATACTTTTCGGTGGGAACAATTATGCCCAGAATTCGCACGCTTCTTCGGGGTGGCACAGGGTCCTTTGGACACCTTAGACCTCATCCAGTTCATCGAAGAAAATGCTCAATCATGGGAATCCATCCGCGAAAAACACCAACTGCAAAACTACCGTCTTTCGGAACTGGCGAGCGGAAAATTTGGGAATTGGGACTATTAAACCGACTACAATATCGTTTCCTTAACCACAAAATTGCGCCAAGCCAGATGTCATAAAATGGTCGATAGTTAAGCGATGTATCCGCGACTGCTGGCGGAACTACGCGCCCAGCGGATCATCACCTGAGATCAGAGGCTGGCATCCTCCAGCACCATCGCCGCCGCTTTCTCACCAATCATGATCGATGGCGCATTGGTGTTTCCGGACGTAAGCGTCGGCATGATGGACGCATCCGCCACCCGCAGCCCCTGAATACCTCGTACCCGAAGCCGCTCATCAACCACTGCCATTTCGTCCGAGCCCATCTTGCAGGTGCCCACCGGATGGTAGGTCGTCTCCGCGGCGGCTTTGACCCATTCAATGATCTCATCATCCGTTTCCAGCGGAGCACCCGGCGCTAGTTCCGAGACCTGTAAATCGGCCAAGGCCGGTGCGGTCATGATTGAGCGGGCAATGCGGACGGCGATAACCGTCAAATCGGCATCTACCTGCGCCGACAGAAAATTGAAATCGATTGCCGGTTGAGTTCGCGGGTTGGACGAGGTGACGTGGATACTACCCTTACTCTCCGGCCGCATCGGGTGCGCATAACAGGTCATGCCTGATTGTGAGGAGATTTTCGGTGCGGGATTGGATTCGTATAACATCGGGACCCAACCCAGTAACAGATCAGGTGCCTCCAACCCTTCGCGCGAGCGAACAAATGCTCGGAGCGGTGCTGCGACCATCCCGAACATGCCCTTGCCGAATAAGGCATATTTAAATACCTGCGCGATAAGGCCGAGCCCCCGTCCCCGGTCATTGAAGGTGTAACCTTTCGCGCCGATCGACCAGCGAGTGCGTGGCGCAAAATGATCACGGAGATTCTCACCGACACCGGGCAACGCATGATTGACGGCAATGCCCAGGTCCTGAATACGCTCAGCCTGCCCGATGCCCGACAGTTCCAGCAATTGCGGGGAATTAATCGAGCCACCGCTGACCACTACTTCACGGTTCGCATGGGCCTCACGCAACGTCCCACCCACCGCATAGCGCACACCCGTGCAGCGTTTACCGTCAAGCAAAAGGGCTTCGGTCAGCGCATCAGTTTGAATGCGGAGATTAGGTCGGTTGCGGATTGGCTCCAGATAGCAATGCGCGGTACTCATCCGGCGGCCTTTTGAAATCGTCGCCTGGCTCATCGCAATACCGTCTTGGCTAGCGCCGTTATAATCCGGATTGTGCCGGATGCCTACTTCACCGGCAGCTTTGATCACCGTCGCGAAGATTGGATCGCTCGCATCGGGGTCGGTCACACGTAACGGCCCCTCGCGTCCCCGAAATTCATCGTCACCACCATCCTCATAGGTCTCCATAGACTTAAAATGCGGCAGGACATCTTGATAGCTCCAACCCCGGTTTCCCATTTGCGCCCAGCTATCAAAATCCTGCGCCTGACCGCGCACAAAGGCGGTACCGTTGATCGAGCTGGAGCCACCGAGCATCCGCCCGCGTGGCACATAGAGGCTGCGTCCGTTCGCGTTCGCCATGGGCTCCGAATGATAGCGCCAATTCGCTTTCGGATTGTGAAGCAGCTTGGCATACCCGAGTGGGACGCGGGACCAATGATGGCTCGCCGGCCCAGCTTCTAACAGCAAGACCCTATTTTTTTTATCCGCCGAAAGCCTATGGGCAACAGCCGCACCGGCAGACCCTGCGCCAACGACGATATAATCATAAATCTCTTTACTGCTCATAGAACGCACCCGTTATTGTCTCAATCGAGATAGGCCGCTTCAGCCGACGTCCCAGGCATAGCCTTTCGCGTCGCTGCGGATCACACCGACGCCACTGGGATCAATGGTCCGGCCAAAAAGTTCCGCATTGTTGGAATGACCGAGCTGCTGAAGAGACATCGCCGATTGCAATGCCGTCCAAAGGCCTTGCGCGTCCTGCGCCTGATTGACTGATTGTTTCGCAAGTCGTAGCCCGACCGTCGGTCGCGACGAAATACGCTCCGCAATCGACATCGTAAACTCTTCAAGCTCCTCGCGCGGGACCACATGATTGACCATACCGAGGGAACGCGCTTCCCGGGCCGACATTACACCGCCGGTGAAAAGCATCTCCTTCGCCTTCCGCGCACCAAACTCCCAGGGATGGCCGAAATACTCGACCCCGTTAACGCCAAATGCGACAACCGGATCGGAGAAGGACGCTGCCATCCAGTCAGCAAAATTAATGATTTCACGATGGTCCGCGTCCCAACCAATGATGATGTTGACACTTGCCATGCGTGCGGCTTGCACGCCGCGCGTAGCCGTAGCCCCATCAACGTACAGAACCGTGGCTTCGGAATCCTGCAGAATATAAGCGGTTTCCGCCGCCGTGAGATGAAAATTCACTGGGACGACGGAAGCTCCGGCAATCAATCCACCAAGATTGGCGAGCGATGTTTCGATCGCATTCTCGGAAAAGACCGCAATCCGCCGATCCGGGCCAAAACTCAACGCATTTAGACCGTTCGCGACGCGGTTTAGAGCATCGTCAAGTCGCGCCCAATCCAACGCGCGCCGTTCGTCTCGAATGGCGATTTCATCAGGACGCAAAGCGGCGCACGCCGCAGCAAACCTTGGCATCCGCCAGTTAGACCGGCATAAAGGCTTCCGTCGGCCCACCGCACACGGTCGTGCGAATGAACCGCCGAGCCTCATTGAGTGGGTAATCAAGGCGCCCCGAATGCATCACCCCGCCCCGGTTATCCCACATGATGGTATCACCGACGGTCCATTGGTGTTCCCAATGGTACTCCGCGCGATCTATCCAATCGAAGAGAATATCCAGCAATTCCTCACTCTCTTCCTCGGGTATATTCAATATGCGTGACGCAAGAAGCGGATTAGCATAAATCGCCGGCCGTCGTGTTTTTGGATGAATATTTATCGCTGGGTGCGTTGCGGAAGCCAGCGCTTGCGCCTTGCTGTCGAGCGCGGATGCCGCCTTCGCAGCGCTCCTGTTACGGGTATGCCCACCATAGGGAAACTCGACGTATTTGCCGATCACCCGCTGCTTTAAATCGTCGGGCATCTCCTCAAACGCCTTAGCCACATTCGAGAAGCAAGTATTTCCACCCTTCGACGTCACTTCCAGCGAATGCAGTAAGGTCGCCTTCGCAGGTTCCGGATCGTAGGACAAATCGGAGTGCCAGCCATCCCGAAGGTTCTCAATAGCACCTCGCCGCGCACCGGCCTCGTCGAAACTACCGTCCGCCTTGCGATTGGTCATGTTAACGACTTCCGGCGCTTCTGGGTGTTGATAGGCGCGCTGCACATGCGGTTGCAGGTCTCCGAACTGGCGCGCAAATGCAACCAATTCCTGCGGTGTCATTGGCTGTTCGCGGAACAACAATACACTGTAGTCAAGGAAGGCCTGCTCCACCGACGCCAAATCATCGCCGGACAGCGGTGTCTTGACGTCAACGCCTACTGCTTCGGCACCACCGACAGCGCTCATCAAGCGGAATTCTAAAGTCATCTCAAGTGCCTTAAGCGAACTGCGTGCGGAAGAAGTCAACCGTTTGCTTGAACGATGTCTCGGCCGCGTACTCGTCGTAACTCGCTCGGTCTTCGCAGAAGAAACCGTGGCCGACATTGGGGAAACAGGTCATGCGATACTCGCGCTTGCCCTCCGCCATCGCCTTGGCGACGCGCCCTAACTCCTCCGGCTGTATCGACTGATCTTCCGAGCCATACCACAACAGGATCGGCGTCTGCATCTCTTCGATGCGATCCAGCAGCGTCTTGCGGCCGACAAAATCTTCTTCCGGGCCAATCCCACCTCCATAGAAAGCCGCTGCACCCTTAAAGCGGGACGCCAACTGCGCATTGGCAAGAAACGCGTAACGGCCCCCCATGCAGAACCCCGTCACTGCAGCTCGGCTAGTATCCGCTTCGGTGCGCCCGGCCAACCAATCCAAGCATTGCTCGGTCTGGGCCATGACCGTCTCATCGTCCATCGCCTTTAGCTTACCAATGGCACCATCGAGGTTGTCATAAGCATAAATTTCACCGTCATAAATATCCGGCGTAATGGTCGCGAAACCTTCATCTGCGAGACGCTGTGTCAATTTTTGGAAGTGATCGTTGACCCCAAATGCTTCGATATATACGACGATGCATGGATGCGGCCCCGATCCTTCCGGTGCCCCATAATACGCCCGTAACCCATCACCAACATCAACCCATTCGCACGTCGCAGCCATGACTATATTTTCCCCGGATAGAAAATTTCTACACTAATCGAAAGGATATATCCGCACGCGCCTTGGGCAAGCCGCGTTAGTCTATGCTATTCCGCTGATTTTGATCGGAAGCCGAGTGTAGCCAAATTTTGGATGGAAATTAGATGCGCCGTAACTGCCTGGAGCCAGCCCTTGCGCCGAAACTCCAGGAAAGCGTCGTCCGGCAAAGCATTGAATTTTGCTTCATCGACAATCCGGAAACCGCGTAAATTAAACTTCTCCCCGGATTCGTTACTGATCGTCACCGTGCCCGGGCGGAACAACTCGCGGGTCTCCAATTCGTCCACGAATTCCCGTGTCGCCAAGCTTTGGCGATGAAACGCAGTGCAGAATTCCAGCATCTTTTTCACGACTTCGGACGCTTCCTCACCATCGTATATGGGCTGGGTATTTTCATCACCCGTACCATCAACAATGAGCTCATCCGCTTCATCGACACACAGAACAAGCTGCTCTTCTTCCTGACCGGCGCTGAAGATAAACGGATATCTGCGCACATAGGCGGGCACGTAAACGCCTCCATCCCATGTTCCTTCATCATTCACGAATAGGTTCTGGCTCTGACGTAGTCCCAGTATCGCGATCGAACTCGCAGGCGCGGTTTCGGTAAATACGATTGGATACGATGTCGCGACACGGGAGAATTCCGGCATGTTCACCGGCACCATATTGGAATCCTTGGCAAACCCGAACCGTCGTTGCAGATTTATCG
>CAJWTF010000161.1 GCA_913046825.1 uncultured Rickettsiales bacterium
TCCACCATTTGCAGACTTGGATCGATGCCGACTACACGTCCTTTATTTCCAGCAGCGGTTCCCAGCTCTTGAACAAGATGACCTCCGCCACAACCTACATCCAAGTATGTATTTCCGCCCCGAACATCTAATGCTTCTATAACTGCAGACCTTCGACTATTTCCAGCTTTGCCTTCTGCATTCTTTCGTTGCCATTCAGCAACTTCTCCGCTGAAATCCATCGTCCTATCTCCACAAATACTCCGATTTCCTCTTCAAACTATTTTTCAACGCCTAGCATGGTGATCAGTACCGGCCTTTAAAAGTGGCGCGTTTATTTCTATCCACTCCCTGAGCCGCCTGTAATACCCCACCTGCCATCTTTAAAAATTATAATGTAAAGCGATTTATAATTACCAATAAGTGTGCCGTCTGCTTGGTAACGTCCAAATTGGAGCGATGCGTGGTATTTATGGTCGTTAAATTTTTCCAAAGTCAGTTCGTCTAATTCCGAATAGCCCCATCCGTCGTCGGAGACATGGCTCTGAAACCACGTAAAAAGGTCATCCGCCGTTTTCCATTCATAGACGGTATTATTTCCCATCACCCTGAAATGTGGAAAATGGCACGCCACGGACACACCTTGCAGGTCTTTCGCGTTTAGTGAAGAAAAATAATGATCTATAGTATTCCTTACGGCTTGTTCGCCCATTTACTTCTGCATCCTTTGCCAGCCCTTGAGTTAATTTGTTTAATGCGAGGCATTAAAGCAACTTGCAATGCTCAGTGGGTGGATCACGCCCGGCAATTACACGGCCCACTAACAGCCAACGTAATAATCATCAAACTCGAAAACCTCCACCTCCATCGGTCCACGCCATCCCATATTGTATAGGTCGTGTTCTGATGGCGGATCTTCCAAATTCAATTCGATTAGGAGGTCCATTAACTCCGGACCGCCGCAACAATCAAATGCACATTCGTACCCCTCCGAATAATCTATGGGGCCCCATTGATCGTGCTGATGTCGCTTTAAATAGACGTGCTGGGTGCTCTAACAGCATGCGGCCAATGCAGCGATGCCCGAGATAATACGCCCGTTGGCGTGGCTTTTGACGACGAAGGGGTATGCGCCTGCTGCACCGAAACTTTACAACGTTGCTCATTGATAGAGCTTCTCTTTAGTGCTTTGGCGTGATGCCGTGGGCACATGCTGAAGTTCAAGTCCCCTATCCATTTGGTGGATCAGACCAGCAGAGCCGGCGCGTTCCGCAGAATCCACACACATTCACAATAAACTAAACTTGTTCAAAGGTGATCACCAACGTTGGCACCTGTTCACTCCCTTATTCTGCCAAGACAAAAGGATTAATCGATAAGATGTTCTCTTCCCTAACTCTCGTCCGCCAATAATCGTTCCATAACAACGGCGAAATCTGATGTGATATCTTTTTCGTCGCGATGATGGCCGTCAGCAATCAACTGTTTGCCACGAACGTAGACGTCCTTTACCAATTCACTCCCACCTGAAAACACGTAACTGTCGAGGATTGCGTCGCCTGTTTTCCCAGCTAACAGCGGTGCAACACCGTCGAGCACGACGAGGTCCGCCTGAGCGCCCAACTCAATTCGCCCAATACTGCGACACAATGCCTGTGCGCCGCCCACACTCGCCAAATCGTACAATGCGGCACCCGTGGATTGCGATCCGGCCGGAAGCAATAAATTACGTTGACGATGCAGCAGTCTCTGCCCGTACTCCAACAGGCGCAATTCTTCCGCCGCTTCCACCGCCACATGACTGTCGGTCCCCACACCAAAACGCCCACCAGCCGCCAGATACTCGACCGCGGGGAAAATACCGTCGCCAAGGTCGGCCTCCGTCGTCGGACACAGCCCTGCAACAGCGCCGGACGTGGCCAAGGCCGATGTCTCTTTCGCCGTCATATGGGTGGCATGAACGAAGCACCACCGCCCCCCTACACCCGCATTTTCCAACAACCATTCGACCGGCCGAGCGCCGCTCCAGGCAACGCATTCCTCGACTTCGCGCATTTGCTCCGCGATGTGAATATGGATCGGCGAATGCGCATCCAATCCATCGACCAAAGAGACGGCTTCCGCCAAAGCTTCCGGACCAACAGCGCGCAACGAATGCGGTGCGATACCAAAGTTAAAACGCCTTCCCGCCCTCGAAACCTCGGCAATATTCTCCACAATCCGACGATAGGTCTCGGGGTCGCAAACATAGCGTCGTTGCCCCGCCTCCGATGCGGCACCACCGAAGCCACCTTGCGCATATAATACTGGTAATAGCGTCAGACCGATTCCACTACGCTCGCCCGCCGCCGCAATCCGGTATGCCATTTCTGCTGGATCGTCATAAGGCGCGCCATTGGACGCGTGGTGTAAATAATGAAATTCACCGACTGCCGTATATCCGCCCTTAAGCAAGTCGACGTATAGCTGCGCGGCAATAGCCTCCACATCATCCGGCGTCAGTCGCGGGACAAACCGATAAACCGCTTGCCGCCACGACCAAAAGTCATCGCCGTCCGGCCCGGCGCGCTCCGTGAGACCGGCCATCGCGCGTTGAAATGCGTGTGAGTGCAAATTCGGGAGTCCGGGCAACACCGGTCCTGATGCCGTGGGCAAATCATCACCAAGCGAGGCCGGACGAATAGCCGTGATCTCTCCACCGGACGCAAATTCGATCACCACATTCGCCGCCCAGCCGGACGGCAAATAAACCTTTTCGCAGTAAAGTCCGCGGTTCTCCATATGCGCCATTTCCCCGTTGCGGTCTCGGCCCTAGTTTAGTGCCTGAAGCTTTGTCATCCAGGAGGAATACACTATGGCCGGTCCCCGCGTCGCCGTTATTGGAACAGGCGGAACCATCTCGTCTGTTGGACGGCATGGTCTCGACCTTGTCGCTTATCTCGAGAACAACAAAATCTACGAGGTCGACGAGCTTTTAAACGCCTTCCCAGAGACACTGCAACAAGGCGATATCGTGCCGGTGCGTCTGCGCGCCATGCCGAGCACCTCTATCGGTCCCACCGAATGGCTGGAGATCAACGAGAAGATACATCAGTTGGTGGCCGACGACCCAGCGCTCGAAGGCATCGTCATCACCCATGGCACCGCCACACTGGAAGAGACCGCCTATTTCATGAACCTGGTGGTCAAATTGGACATCCCGGTCGTCCTGGTCGGGGCGCAACGTCCTGCTTCGGGCATGGGCACGGATTCCGGTATCAATATAGTGAACGCGATCCGCACCGCGGGCCATCCTGATTCACGCGGGCGCGGCGTACTGGGTGTCCTCAACGACGAAATCCATTTCTCCCGCGACATGACCAAGACCTCGACCCTGCGCCAGCAGACATTCAAAAGCCCGGACTTCGGAATTTTGGGTCACGCGGATTGGGATAAGATTGCCTATTACCGGATGCCCGAGCGCCGCCGAGCGCCGGACACGGAATTTGACGTGCGTGGGATGACGGAACTTCCCCGCGTTGAATTGTCGATGACCTATGCAGGGTCGGACGGCACAGCCATCGATGCCTTCACCGCCGTCGGAGCAAAAGGCATTGTCGTCGGCGCCATGGCGCCCGGCTATGTGACGCCAAAGGAATTTGAGCGGTTGAAAGCCGCCTCCGAGAAAGGCGTCATCATCGTCCACAGTACCCGCGCCGGGAGTGGCCGCGTCGCGGACGTTGCCTCACGCCGGGTACCGGGGACCGTGCTGGCCGACAATTTACCGCCGCAGAAAGCCCGGGTCCTCTTGACCGTCGCCTTGACCAAGACGGATGACCCGGTCGAACTGCAGCGCATTTTCGACCAATACTAAATGGAGAGCACGATGCGTCCCTTGGACGGAGTTATTGTGGCTGAACTAGGCGGGCGATATGCAGTCGGCGCATGCGGTACGCTGTTGTCTCAATTGGGGGCCACGGTCCTCTACGTCGAGGGGGATGACCTGCCTGGTGACAAATGGGCACACCGGGCGACTTACGTGCTTGGCAAGGAGCCTATTTCAAACGAAAAGCGCCAAGCCGCAATAGACGCGGCGGACGTTGTGCTGACGTCCAGCGACATCGATGGCGACAAGGCGGCATACGAGAACACCATCCATATCGACCTCACCGCATTCGGCCTCTCCGGCCCGCTCGCCGGGAAGTCTTATTCGGACGCTCTCATTCAAGCACTGACCGGTATCGCTGATACCAACGGGCAAGAAGGCGGCGCACCGTTTGCTGCCGGCGCGCCGATTCTCGAATACGAAGCCGCCATCTATGGCGCGGCGGCCGCGGTGTCGGCTCTTCGCGTTCGGCGCCTCGGTGGACCCAATCAATCGGCCGACATCTCGCTATTCGATTGCGGCATCAACTCGTTGCCGACTTATTTGCCAGCGCATCACGATGGCAAAGTTCCAAAACGCGAGGGCAATCGGCATCCGCTCGTTGTGCCCTGGAACAGCTTTTTGACCAGCGACGGCGACGTCTTGATCTGCACGGTCTCTAATGATCACTTTTCGATTCTGTGCGGGATTATCGGACGCCCAGATATCCCTGAGACTATTCTGGAGAATAACGACAGAGTTGCGAACCGCGGCCTTATCGAACAGGCGATCACTGATTGGACATCTTCGCACACGCTGGCGGAATGCGTCGCCGCGCTCTCAGAAGCGGGGATCGCAAGCGGTCCCATCACTACCATCGACGACCTCCCGACAGAAGCCAACCTGGTTCACCGTAACAGCCTTATTCGCGCAAAGGATGGTGACCGCGAATTCTTCGCCAAGACACCATTCTTCACAAACGATGCGTGGTCTTCCAAGGTCGCGGATACGGTGAAGTCCGAAGGAAGCGGTGAAATTCCACAACCTCGCGGCGAAGCGGGTGGCGACAACGGACCTACCTTACCGCTCGACGGTGTCCGGGTAATCGAATTCGGACAGTTCACCACGGCACCGCTCTGTGCTCGCCATCTCGCGACGCTCGGCGCAGAAGTCATCAAGGTCGAACCGGTGACCGGTGACGTGGCGCGCGACTGGGATCCACGCCGAGACGGGCTCGGCTACTACTTCATGTATTCGAATGCGGATAAACACGCTCTTGCCGTCGATATGCGCGATAAGGAAGGCTGGAACATTGTCCGCGATCTCATCGCGTCAGCCGACGTCATCGTGCAGAACATGAAGCCAGGCTCACTTGACCGTCTCGGCTTCGGCTGGAAGGACGTGCAGAAATTCAACCCGAGCATGGTCTGCGTCGGTATCTCGGGCTTCGGCGACGACAGCGCCTATGAGGGCCGTCCCGCCGTCGACACTATTGTGCAAGGCGGCTCCGGGATCATGGACCTAACCCGCGACGACGGCGTGCCGCTTTCCACGGGTATATCCTACTCCGACATCACTGGCGGTCAACTAGCGATGCTGGCCGTGGTCGCCGGGCTAGAACTTCGCGAGCGCACCGGCAAGGGCATGTCTTACGACGTCTCCATGCAGGATGTGACCTCCTGGGTGACGGAGACGACCTGGAGCATTCCGCCAGAAGATCGCGGCCCGAACGGTGCCGCGATTGAATGCAGCGACGGTTATGTTTGGATGGAGAACCCAGCAGATGCGGGCGACATCGATACGAAATCCAAAACCCGCGCCGCCATGTTCGGCGGGCTGGCGCCCAAAGGCATCAAACTGGCACCGGTCCTCAACGTGACCGAGGCCGCAACCCATCCGCAGACACTTGCCCGCAACCTGATCGTCGACAGCGAATGGGAGACCGGCCCATGGCCGCTGCTTGGCTCGCCGATTAAACTCTCGAAAACACCGCCCCGGGTGCGCCGCCCGATCAACAGGCCGGAAGCACCCACACCGGAAGTACTGGAGAAATTCGGCATCCGTCGAAGGTCGGCCGCAGAGTAAACCGATGCGCGCCGTTTGGTATGAAAAGCAGGGGCCTGCTAACGAGGTCTTGATCCTGGGTGAAAAACCGACGCCGAAACCGGGAGCCGGCGAGGTACTGATCCGTGTCTTCGCGTCGGGTGTCAATCCAGCCGATGAAGGCATACGGAGCGGGCTCGGTCGATATCAGTATAAAATCGATCCGTTTATTATTCCTCAAAGCGATGGCGCCGGCATCGTCGAAGCGCTGGGCGACGGAGTCACGCGCCATGCGGTCGGCGACCGCGTCTGGCTCTATAACGGCCAACGTGAAGGACGCCAACACGGCACTGGAGCCGAGTTCATCTCCTTAAACGCGGAGCGGGTACGCCCTCTCCTCGACGATCTCAGCTTTAGCGAGGGCGCCGCACTCGGCATTCCCTGCATGACCGCGCATTTCAGCGTCTTCAGTAATGGGCCAGTCGCCGGCAAAACTGTCTTCGTGCCGGGCGGTGCCGGTGCGGTCGGCAACTATGTTATCCAATGGGCAAAATGGGGTGGCGCCAAGGTCATCTCGACCATCAGTTCCGACGATAAAGCAGCGGACGCGAAGACCGCTGGCGCCGACGTGACGATCAACTACCGCGAGGAAAACGTCGCCGAGCGTGTTCTCGCAGAGACCGGCGGCGAAGGCGTCGACTTAATCTGCGAAGTCGATTTCGGTGGCAATATCGCTATCACCGAGCAAGTCATCAAGGTGAACGGCTGCGTCTCGGTCTACGCCTCCAAGGGTGAGCTCAATCCTGTAGTACCGATGAACGTCTTCATGACCAAAAGCATCAAAGTCTGGCCCTTCGTCCTGCCGATGACGCCGCTCCCCGACCGCGAACGCGCCCAAGCCGACATCGCCACTTGGCTCAGCGAAGCAAAACGCTTCCACCGCGTCGCCGGAGAACTTCCGCTCGCCCAGACAGCCGCCGCCCACGAGCTGGTGGCATCCAAGACAAAACGTGGCACGGTAATCGTCCTACCGCAGGAATGACTCCGCAAATTCGTGCTAAAACCTAAACTGTCCTCCGTTCACGTGAATGACTTCACCGGTGATAAAGCCGCCGGTCTCGCCCGCGAGGTAAAGGCAAGCGTTGGCAATGTCGTCGACAGTGCCGATGCGTTTCACCGGGATCGATTCAATGCGTGCTTTTTTCCAGACCTCTGGGTCGTCGTATTGGCTCCAGTCGCGGGTCGTATCGATTGCGCCCGGGGAGACCGTATTGGCGGTAATACCGGATGGCCCCAACTCCAACGCTAAGGCCTTCGCGAAGGCGTGTACGCCCGCCTTGCAGGTGATGTTGTGAGTGCGTGTCGGCACATGAGCCGCAAAGCCGTCAACGCCGGAGATATGGATAATCCGGCCCCAACCGCCCTGCTTCATAAGCGGCACCACGCAGCGCGCTAGATAGAAGGCAGAGTTCAAGTTAGTGTTGATAGTGTCCTGCCATTCCTCAACGGAAATATCTTCGACCGGCTGCTTCTTGCGGATCGAGACATTAGAAACGGCGATATCCACCGTACCGAAAGTATCGGCCGCCTGTTTCACCATCGCCTCCACCGCGTCAGCATCGCCGACATCGGCCATCACGCCAATGGCATTGCCACCGGACACCTTGATATCGTCCACCACCTTGTCGACCTTATCGCGCGACGACCCGCCATTGACCACCACATTGGCGCCAGCCGCCGAGAAGAGTTTGACGATGGCCTCACCGATATTCTGGCCGGAGCCCGTCACGATAGCCGTGCGGCCCTTCAATGGTTGGGGGTCGAGCATTGTTTTTTCCTTTTTCAGATGCGGTTTAACCAAGGAAGTAGGCGGCGAAATGTCGCTGGCCATTTTCCCATTAGATGCTAATTGCTATTAACGGTATTTGACACCGACACACGAACAATCGGAACACCTAACCCATGATTGATTTCAGCCTGCCTGACGAGCTGCAAGAATTACAGGATCGCACCCGCGCCTTTATTCGCGACAAGATTATCCCGATGGAAGGCGACCTCCGTCAG